>WSZX01000366.1 GCA_013139935.1 Ardenticatenales bacterium | reverse complement strand
GTGGCCGGGTCGCAGGAGATGTACACAATACGTGGGGCGCGGATGGCCAACAGCGCATCGATCACGGCCGGCTCCACTCCAGACCGGGGCGGATCCAAGACTATGACGTCAAACGACCGATCGGTCAGAACAGGCAGAACCTCTTCCACCGTTCCCTCATACAGCGTCACGTTATCGGTCGCGTCCAGGTTGAAAGCAGCGTCCGCCACTGCGTCTGGGTTGGCCTCGATTCCTGTCACCCGGCCGGCGCTTTCTGATAGGCCAGCGGTGAACAGCCCCACTCCATTGCATAGCTCGAGTACCGACTCGGATCCGTCCAGGGCGGCGAATTCATGGACCCATTTGACCAGGTGTTCGGCCGCGCCAGTGTTCACCTGGAAAAAGCTCCCGGCACTGACCCGCCACTCCCGCCCGGCGCAGCTCTCGATGAGTGAGTTCTCTCCCACCAGGTTGGCGGCCTCACCAGTGGGAAGCAGCATCGCTGCGCTCACAGGAAGATCTGTCTCCAGGGCTGGAGGTTCGACATCCTCGGTCTCGAACACTACCAGTAGGTCTCCCCCCACACCCGCTCGCAGGGTCAGCCGACGCAAACCAGGCAGTTGGAGATCGAGGCTCTGGTGCAGGCGTTGAAGCGCCGGCCGGATGATGTGGCACTCTTTGATTGGGATTACCTGTTCCTCGGTCGAGGACCAGAATCCCAGTTCGCCGTCCTTGGAAGGGCTGAAACTAACGCTGTTCCTATACTCCCAGGCGCTCGGGCTGGGCAGTGCTGGCTCCACTGGTGGGTGGTCGAACTTACCCACCCGACTCAGCTGATCGGATACCACCTGGGTCTTGAATTCGAGCTGAGCACGATAGGCAACGTGCTGCAGGTGACAGCCGCCGCAACTGCCAAAGTGGGGACAGCGCGGCCGGACCCGAAAAGGGGAGGGTTCCAGGACCTCGAGCAGTTCAGCGTGAGCGTAGCGCTGTTTGGATCGGATGGGCCGTACTCGAACCGTCTCGCCCGGGATAGCAAAGGGAACAAAGATCACCCGGCCGGTATCGTCCCGTCCCATGGCCGAACCACCATGGGCCATTGCCGTCAGGTTGATGACCAGTGGGCTTGGCGTTTCCATGCCGTCACCCTCCCGCCATGGCTACCCACCTGGTAAAGCCGGCAATGAAGACATGGATGAGAAACGGATAGAAGAACGATTGGCTTCGCCAGGCGATAAGGCCAAAGCCGGCGCCGCCAAAGATGCAGCTCAACGTCTCGATTTCAGGTTTGCCCAGGTGGGCAAAGGCGAACGGGACCGCCTGGAGCCAGATGGCGACCCCCGGACCGGTCACGCGCGCCAGCGTAAAGAGCATGAGCCCTCGCCAGAGGAACTCCCAGCCAAAGAGATCCACGCTGCTCTGCCACACCGCTCCCCACAAACCATCCTCTGAGCGCGCTCCATAGTAGTCCACCATCTCCGGCCGCCGCGCGATCAGTGCCAGGACCACGGCCATGCCTGTGCACGCGGCGACGGTCCAGGCGAATCCCTCCTTCCAGTTGCCCCACCGAAAGCCATACGTCGCGAGTGGCTCGCGAAAGAGTACCACGATTATGCCCGCGGGGATGACAAAGTAGAGCAGGAAACGGTCGTAGGCCTTGACGGTAAAGAGCGTATGGTCGTAGAGATCCAGCAGAGGTAAGATCGTCCCCAGAATGACGACCAAGGTCACTTTGGGATCAAACTTGATGCCAACAAAGGTCATTACGTCTTCCTCAACTCGCCCGCGGGATGCGGGATGCCCGGCAGCGCCAGAGCCCCGTCATGATACCGGTAAACCACCAAACGGGCAATCAGGGCTTGTCTCTAGCTCCTTACCGATTATAATTCGGTCACCAGTTCAAAGTACCGGTGAGGAATGAATCACGATTATCCGTTGGATGAATGGCGGCTCTTGGATACTGGTGCGCGCGACGGCGCGACCAATATGGCCATAGACGAGGCGATTCTCGAAGCGGTCACACCGACACTTCGCGTGTATGCCTGGGATCCACCCTGTCTCTCGCTGGGGTTCAGCCAATCAGCCCGCGATGTGGATCGAAAAGGCTGCTCCGAACGGGGCTGGGAGATCGTTCGCCGACCGACCGGTGGGCAGGCGATTCTGCATGTTGACGAGTTAACCTACAGTGTGTGTGCTTCCCAGAGTGAGGCGCGTGTGGCTGGCGGGATTGTGGAGAGCTACGGTAGACTGGTCGCAGGATTGTTGGCGGGCCTCGAACTGCTGGGCCTGAGGTCCGCCAGAGCCGAATCGGATGGTGCGCAGCAGGAAGGAGGGCCAGGCCCGGCCTGCTTCGCCGAGCCCGCCCGCTATGAAGTGACTGTCGATGGGCGCAAACTGGTGGGCAGCGCTCAATCCCGCCGGCTGGGCGGTGTGCTGCAGCACGGCACCTTGCCCCTGAAAGGGGATATCGGCCGAATTCTCGATGGATTGGCATTTGATGACTCTGCCGAGCGGTTGGCGGCGCGCTCGCACCTCAACCATCGTGCCTTGACCCTGGAGACTGCCCTGGGTCGCCGGGTGGAATATGCGCAGGTGGCTGAAGCGATGGCGGCCGGTTTCGCCCAGGCACTGAATCTCAAGCTGGTGCCTGGAGAACTCACCTCCGAGGAATGGACAGCAGTCAGGCGCATTCGAGCCGAAAAATACGCCAACGACGAGTGGACCCTCAAGACGTAGGGCCCTCTGTATTCGTGGGTGGCCATGCCACCCTTTGAAAGGAGAGCACCATGGGCTGGGAACGAACCGTCATATCAACCGATCAGGCTCCGTCTGCCGTTGGCCCGTACTCGCAGGCCATCATTGCTGGAGAGTTCGTCTTTACGGCCGGCCAGATCCCGATGGACCCGGCTACGGGAAGGCTGCTAGAGGGCGACATTCAGGAGCAGACACGGCAGGTACTGTCCAATGTCAAAGCGGTGCTGCAGGCAGCTGGCACCTCTCTGGACAAGGTGGTCAAGGTGACTGTCTTTCTCCAGGACATGGGTGATTTCAAGGCGATGAATGAGGTATATGCCGAGTTCTTTGTCAAAGAGCCGCCCGCTCGTTCAGCTATTCAGGCGGCGGCCTTGCCCCTGGGGGTCGGCGTAGAGATCGAAGCGATTGCGCTGATTGGTTGATCTTTGGCCAAAGAGACGCAAGCTGGTAATAAGGTGTGGGCTAGAGTGACGGGTGACGAACGACGAGAGTTGGGAAACCCTCGATCTCCTGTCACCGAAATCACAATCTCGGTCAAGGGTGGAATGGCAGCCTGGGGACGGCCGTGAGCGGCGAGACCATTCTGGTTGTGGACGACGAAGCCAACATCGTCGAGTTGGCTCGCATGTACCTGGAAAAGGAGGGTTTCCGGGTAGAGGTGGCGCGAGATGGCGCTCAGGCGCTGGCGATGGTGAACCACCGGCCGCCAGCGCTGATGGTGCTAGATTTGATGTTGCCGGAGGTGGATGGCTGGGACGTCTGCCGGCGCATTCGAGCCAAGACGGATATCCCGATCATCATGCTCACGGCGCGCGACGAAGACGTGGACAAGATCGTGGGCCTAGAGTTGGGCGCGGATGATTACCTGACCAAGCCATTCAACCCGCGCGAACTGATTGCGCGGATCAAGGCAATCCTGCGACGCGTCAACCCCAGGCCGCGGGCAGCCGCCGCCATCCGGCTGGAGGAGCTCGTCATTGATCCGGCTGGCCGCCAGGTATGGGTTAAGGACACGCCGATCAAGACCCGCTCCAAGGAGTTTGATCTGTTGTTGACTTTGGCGGAGAACAAGAACATCGTCCTTAGCCGGGATCAACTGCTCAGCCTGGTGTGGGGCTATGATTTCGCCGGTCAGACCCGCACAGTGGACATGCATATAGCCAACCTGCGGAACAAAATAGCCGGCAGCGGGGTGGAGATCGAGACGGTGTGGGGAGTGGGCTACAAGCTGGTGGCTTGATCGTGTCGGTGCAGGGGAGCCAGGAAAGTGAAAGCGTGTCGTCGCGCCCCACAGCGAGTGGGAATCACCCATCACTTTGGATCCGATGGTTTCGGGGACAACCGGCTACCGGAGGGTTCACTCGACGGGCAGGAGCTCTATTGGATCGAATCAATCTCGTGAGAGGATTGGCGCCACGTGGCCTCCGGCAAGTGATCGGTTCCAGCCTCAAGTCCGTCGCCTGCCTGCACACGCGGCCACCAGTCTGGTGGACGAGATGAGCCAAGCACGTCGGGCAGGGTTGACGGCAAGGGCGCTGTGGGTGACCTGTGCCCTGGTGTCCCATGTGCCCTTGAGAGATGGGCAACACCGCCCGCGCTGCTCGGAGAATACAGCGCGGGCGCAGGACGGCTTCATGCGTTTCTGTGCGTAGGTGGCTGGTGTCAAACCAGCAGACTTGTGGAATTCGTACCGGTTGACACCTTGGATCATGAAGAGCCTTCATAGTCGACTGCTCGTCTCGTACACGCTGGTCATCCTTGTGTGCCTGGCGGTGATAGCTGTGGCAATGTGGCTCTTACTGGCCCGACAGCCCCTGCCGGAACAGCAGATATATCGGGATCTCGAGAACAAGACCCGCTGGCTGTCGTCCCGGCCGCAGATGACCGAATGGCTGCAGGCCCAGCCGCCCCAGCGTCTGGCGCAAGGGCTGCAGCAGTTGGACGACACCCTGAGGGCGCGGATCATGCTCGTGGACGCGGATGGTCGGGTGGTTGCCGATACCGGGAGTTCGCTGGTCGGGCACGATCTGCTGGAGGAGGCTGATCTGAACCGGCAGACATCGGACATGGTCCGCGGCACCGTTCGTCCGGCCGGCACCCGGCAGGATTGGCTGTTCGTCGGCCGGGCGTTGACCTCTCCCAGGCTATCGACGGCCCGATGGTTTGTCGTTGCGCAGCAGGCTCCCCGGCTCCCTGTGTTTCAGCTTCTTGGGGCGAACCTGCTGGCACCCCTTGTTCAAGCGGGCCTGCTCGCTCTGATTCTCTCGGTCTTGCTTGCCTGGCTGGTCAGTCGTTCAGTGGCCCGGCCGATCGAGCAGGCAGCAGCGGCGGCGAGGGCGATTGCGGACGGTTGCTATGACCAGCGACTTCCCCTGACCGGACCGACCAAAGTACGCGAACTTGCCGACACGTTCAACCAGATGGCTCAGCAGGTCAAAGCCAGCCAGCAGGCCCAGCGGGACTTTGTGACCAATGTCTCGCACGATCTCAAGACGCCTCTCACGTCCATCCAGGGGTTCAGCCAGGCGATTCTTGACGGCACAGCCGCCGATCCAGGTGAGACCGTGCGAGTGGCTGGCATCATCCACGACGAGGCCGGCCGGATGCGCCGTATGGTGGATGACCTGCTCTTGTTGGCGCGGATGGACGCCGGTCAATTGCCGATGGAGCGCAGGCCGATAGATCCGGTATTGCTGTTGGAGAACTGCATCGCGCGAATGGCGCCCCGCGCCCGGCAAGCGGGAATCGTCCTGGATTTGAACCTTTCTCCGGCTGGTCTGCCCCAGATCACCGGCGATGGCGACCAACTGGTGCAGCTCTTTTCCAACTTGATGGAGAATGCGCTCAAGCATACGCGGGCCGGCGGCCGGGTGGCGGTGACGGGTGGAAGCGACGATCGGGAGGTGGTGATCACCATCGCCGACACCGGTCCCGGGATTCCGGAGGACCAGCTCCCCCGAGTCTTTGAGCGCTTTTACCAGGTGGAAAAGTCTCGCGCCCGTTCCCGGACCAAAGGGGCGGGGTTGGGACTGGCGATCTGCAAAGAGTTGGCCGAGGCGCACGGCGGCCGGATCACGGCTGAAAGCGTCGTCGGGGTGGGTACCAAATTCAGCGTCCATCTGCCGCGAGCCGACTCGGCTCCAACTCTGGTGCATCGCCGCCGGTGAACATTTAGGCGGGGCTGCCATGATCTCGTCCCGGCTGCGCGCGGCCGCCTGCTTTTCTCCAATACTGTAGGAAGGCTTTGCGGAGCCGGGATCGACCAGGGCATTAGCATTCGTACGTTTCTCCGCATCGTACCCTCAATACGGCCGCGCCGCGAATCTCGCTGCGCTTGAGCCGCTGCAGCACGCTGTTTGCCTCTTCCAGTGGGTAGAGCTCTGTGTCGGTGTGGATGGGGATGTCGGCCGCCAGTTGGAGCAACTCCACCGCATCCTGGCGGGTGGAGTTGGCCACGCTGCGCATGGTCCGTTCACCGTAGATGAGGTCATACTTGATCTCGGGAATCGGCGTCATGTGGATAGCGTTGATGGCAAGCACCCCTCCTTTGCGCAGGTGGCGCAGGGCGGCCGGCACGATCCAGCCGGCCGGGGCAAAGGTAATACTACCGTGCATGAGCGCCGGTGGTGTATCCTCGGCGCCACCTGTCCAGACCGCGCCCAACTCGTGGGCGTGCTGCCGGTGCTCCTGCGAGCGGGTATAAACGTGAACCTCGCATCCCCAATGCCGGGCTACCTGAATCGTGACGTGGGCGGAAGCGCCAAAGCCGTATAGCCCCAGCCGTTGACCAGGTTTGATCT
>WSZX01000474.1 GCA_013139935.1 Ardenticatenales bacterium | reverse complement strand
AGAGACGCTCTAGACGGCTTGCAGTGCGCATCCCGGCCAACTGGGGGCCGTAAAAGAGATTCTGCCGGATGGTCATGGGCAGGGGCACCGGCCGGGCAAAGACCATTCCCACCCGCCGGCGCAGGGCGACCACATCCACGCCGGCAGCGGTGATATCGACTCCGTCCATCAGGACACGGCCGCGCTGCCGCTCGACATCCACCAGGTCATTCAACCGGTTGAGCGCTCGCAGCAGCGTGCTCTTGCCGCCGCCGGCCGGTCCAAACAGGACGTTGATCTGGCAAGCATAGAGATCAAGTGAAATCCCGCGCAGGCTCTCAACCCCATCGGAATAGCGAATGTACAAATCCTCGATCCGAATCTTGATTTCGGGAGCGGCTAGATCACGAATCATGCGCAAGACCCTACCTTAGCCAGCGGGCGGTCGCTGGTCACCACTGGCGGCGCTGTCGATAGTGACGGCGAATCAGCGTGGCGATCAGATTCATGGACAGCACAAAGGCCAGCAACACGAGCGCGGTGCCATATTGGATACGAATGGGCATACCGGGCACCTGGGTGCTGATCACAAAGAGATGGTAAGGCAGCGCCATGGTTTGATCAAAGACCGACCTTGGAAGGCGAGGCAGAAAGAAAGCAGCGACGGTGAAAAGGATGGGCGCCGTCTCCCCTGCGGCCCGTTCCAGTCCCAGGATCACTCCGGTCAGCACGCCGGGCAGGGCTTGGGGAAGAACGATCCGCCGGATGGTCTGCCAATGGGTGGCACCCAAGCTGATGCTGACAACTCGAAAGGAGTGGGGCACGGCCCGCAACGCCTGCTCGGAGGTACTGATGATCACCGGTAAAGTCATTATGCCCAGCGTCAACGAGCCGGCCAGAATTGAGGTGCCAAACTTGAGAAACAGGACAAACAGCCCCAATCCAAACAGTCCGTAGACGATAGACGGAATGCCAGCCAGGTTGATGATGGCAATCCGGATGGTGCGGGTGAGCGCGTTGTCCTCAGAGTATTCCGCCAGGTAAACGGCCGCGCCCACGCCAATGGGCACAGAGAAGATGGCGGTACCAATGGTCAGCAACAGTGTGCCCACAATGGCCGGCAGAATGCCGCCCTCTTTCATCCCCTCTCGCGGAAAGCCGGTGGCGAACTCCCAACTAATGGCTCCGCTTCCCTGGACGATGACGAGGCCAACGATCAACAGAATCGATGCGATCACCAGGCCTGCTATGAGGCTGATCAACCAGAACGCAATTCGTTGTGTTGTTTGCCGCGACAATCTAATCACGATCAACAGCTCAGGACATTACTCGCTCGCTTCGCTTGGTCTGGCGAAAGACGACAGCGGCGGCCGCCAGATTGACCACGAAACTGATCAGGAACAGAGCAAAGCCAATGACAAAAAGAAGATGATAGTGGGTACTGCCCTGTGCCACCTCTCCCATCTCGGCCGCGATGGTGGCGGTCATCGTGCGGACGGGTAGAAACAGATCGGCCGGGCCCGTGACGATGCGGGCGGCGTTGCCGGTAACCATCATCACGGCCATCGTCTCTCCGATGGCGCGGCCGACCCCGAGCATCATGCCGGTCAGGACGCCGGTGCGGGCAGCCGGAACCACAACTCGCCAAATCGTCTGCCAGCGGGTGGCGCCCAGAGCCAACGCCGCGTTCCGGTAGCTGGCAGGCACGGCGTCAATGGCATCTTCGGCCACGCTGACGATGGTGGGCAACGCCATCAGCGCCAGGAGGAGCGAGCCCGTCAGCGCTGTCAGGCCCGTGGGCGCCCCGGCGAATCGCCTCACGAGCGGCGCCAGCACCAGCATGCCGATAAGGCCGAGCACCACCGAGGGAATACCGGCCAACACCTCAACAAAGGGTTTTAGCAGATCGCGCGCCCACCGGGGCACGATCTCCGCGATAAAGATGGCGGTCGCCAAACCGGCGGGCAGCGCAATGGCCGCGGCGCCGACCGTGACCAACAAGGTCCCCAGAAGGAGCGGCACCAGGCCATAGTACCCCTCAACAGGATACCAACGGTCCGCCAGCAGTTCGGCCGGGGTGACCTGCACAAAGGCGGGGACCGCTTCGCGGATGAGAAACAAGACAATCAGACCGACGATAACGATCGCAGAGACGCCGGTGACGCGGATAGTCCGCTCCATCAGAGACTCTTGCCAGGTGCGCTTGATGGGTTCCTTTTCCACGGTTCCGGTATCCGGCTTATTCCAGCGGTACAAAGCCCAGTTCGGCCACAATAGCCTGGGCATCGCCGCCCCGTATCCACTCCAGGTAGGCAGCCACTGCCCCAACCGGCTCATCGACGGTGTACATATAGCGATCACGGGCGATAGGATAGGAGCCGTCGTTGACGCTTTCCGCTGACGGCAGCACAAAAGGCCCGGCGGGGTCCAACGCCACCGCCACCACCTTTTGGTCGGGGGTCACATAACCAAGCCCGTCATAGCCAAGCGCGTTTGGGTTCTGGCGCACCTCTGTGCTAATCCCCTCGGATGAAGGCAGCAGAAGCGTATCCCGCGAAAAGAGCGTCTTGTCAAGCTTGTCTCCGCGGCGCACCACATGCTCCAAGAAGAAGACATGCGTCCCCGAGTTCGATTCGCGTGAGAGCAGAACGATCGGCCGATCCGCGCCGCCCACCTCGCGCCAGTTGGTGATGACACCACTGTATAGATCAGAAAGCTGGTGGATGGTCAACCGGTCTACCGGATTGTCCATATGCACCACAATGGCAATGGCGTCACGGGCGACAATGTGCTCCACTGGGGTTACACCATTGGCCTCGGCTGCCGCGATCTCTTCGGTCTTGATGCTGCGAGAGGCGTTGGCAATATCGATGGTGCCGTTGATCAGCGCTGCAAGGCCGGTTCCTGAGCCGCCGCCGGAGATCGATACGCTGGTTTCCGAGGATTGGACAGCATATTCCTCAGCCCAGGCCAGCGCGAGATTCACCATGGTGTCAGACCCCACATTCTGGATGGTAGAGCCACTACCCAACTCTGTGCCGGCCGGCCGGCAGCTTGTGAGGACAGTGATCGTCAGGATGAGAAAGAGCAGGACGCAGGGTGCGCCTGCCTGCGCGGCACGCGCAGCACGCGCCGCGCCTGAGGTCTGGGTGATGGTCTCGGCATCCATTGAAGCGAGGCGATTATAGCACTGGCCACGGGGAGCGTCAACGGAGCGAGCGGGAGGATGGAGGAAGCACTGGGCCGCAAAGCGCCCCCCCCAGCGAGTTTCCCTCCGGCATAAGGAACATTGTCTCGTCGGCATGTCGATGCCCTCCGGTTCAATGCTTTCTTTTCGATATCTTTTGGGTATAATGAGAAGAGGCAGGTCACCACAGGCAGAGTGAGCAGAGCCGAATGCAATGAAACCCAAGATCTCCGTCAGAGGACTCGATTTTTACTATGGACTCAAGAAAGCGCTGAGTGACATAACCCTCGACATCGAATCCAACAACATCACCGCGCTCATCGGCCCCTCTGGCTGCGGGAAGAGCACCTTCCTGCGCTGCCTCAACCGGATGAACGACACCATCGCCGGGACGCGCGTCGAAGGGCAGGTCATGCTGGATGAGGACGACATCTACGCCCCGGCGACAGACATTGTCGAGTTGCGGCAGCGAGTGGGCCTCGTGTTCCAAAAGCCCAACCCATTCCCGCAATCGGTATTTGACAATGTCGCTTTTGGGCCCCGAGTCCTGGGGATGCACCGCGAACGCGGCCTGGATGGAATGGTGGAAGAAGCGCTCCGACGGGCGGTTCTGTGGGGCGAAGTGAGAGACGACCTCAAGAGACCGGCACTGAGCCTGTCGTTGGGCGAACAGCAGCGGCTCTGCATCGCCCGTACCCTGGCAGTCAGGCCGGAAGTCATCCTGATGGACGAACCGTGCAGTGCGCTCGATCCCATCGCTACACTCGAGATAGAAGAGGTCATGCAGACACTCAGATCAAGCTACACGATCGTGATCGTCACTCACAACATGCAACAAGCCGCCCGAGTATCCGACCGGACCGGTTTTTTCTGGCTCGGCGAACTGGTCGAGTTTGACGAAACACAAAAAGTGTTCACTCGGCCGGCCAACAGCCTCACCGAGGAATACGTCAGTGGTCGGGTTGGCTAGGCTCAGGCCGGAGGAGAAGCAAAGACAATGACACAGACACGAGGGATGCTGGATCGGGAGTTGGCAGA
>WSZX01000253.1 GCA_013139935.1 Ardenticatenales bacterium | reverse complement strand
GAGTTCGGACAACCGTGGCATCCTGCCTACCAGCCGCCCTCAAAAGGGCAAGCGGGGTGTGTGTGCAGGGCGCGAAGCGCCCTGCACACACACCCCAATCCCTTGACACGGTCGCGAAAACAAGTTGTGTCCGAACTAATGTCCGAAGCCCAGGTGAGGGTGTCGAACATCAACCACGGAGCCAATCACACTCGCGGAACTTGTGTTGTGAGAGACAAAGACGGGTGGGGGTGCACCCCCACCCGTCTCCATCTATGTGGCGCTCCGCTTGATCTGACAGCGCGTGTTTCGATACCCTCATGAGTCAGTTGCTGGTTGAAAGACTAGCTTGTTGTCGTCAAGGTCCACCAGGATGCGGTCGCCGTCGTTGAATTCGCCTTCCAGTATCTGCACGGCGAGCGGGTCCTGGATCAGTTTCTGGATCGTACGCTTGATCGGCCGGGCGCCGTATGCGGGGTCATAACCACGCTCAGCAAGGAACCGCTGCGCGGCCGGCGTCAGCGTAATACCCATCCGGCGCTCGGCCAGCAGTGCCTCCAGGTGCTTGATCTGGATACCGACAATTTCCACGAGGTGGTCCACCTCCAGTCCGTGAAAGGCAATAGTGGCATCAATCCGGTTGAGGAACTCGGGTCGAAAGTGCCGGCGCAGCAGTTGGCTGATCAGAGACGGGTCGAGGGGTTCGCCTGGCTGTTGCTCTATGGACTCGCCCACCAGTCGCCCGTTTTCCCAGTTGCCGATATTGCTGGTCATGATGATGATAGTGTTGGTAAAGTCGACCGTCCGGCCTTGGCCGTCGGTCAGGCGACCTTCATCAAGCAACTGAAGCAGAGCGTTGAATACATCGGGATGTGCTTTCTCGATCTCGTCAAAGAGAACCACCGAGTAGGGCTTGCGCCGAACGGCTTCGGTCAGTTGGCCGCCCTCGTCATAGCCCACATAGCCCGGCGGAGCGCCTATCAGCCGGCTGACGGTGTGGCGTTCCTGGTATTCGCTCATGTCGATGCGAATCATGGCATCCTCACTGTCAAAGAGGAACTCTGCCAGCGCGCGAGCCAGTTCTGTCTTGCCCACGCCGGTCGGACCCAGAAAGATGAACGTGCCTACCGGCCGGCGATGGTCCTGCAGGCCGGCGCGGGAGCGTCGCACTGCGCTGGATACCGTCCTGATAGCCTCGTCCTGTCCCACGACCCTCCGGTGGAGTCGTTCCTCCATTCGGAGCAGCTTCTCGATCTCGCCTTCCATCAACCGGCTGACCGGGATCTTGGTCCACTTGCTGACGATCTCGGCAATGTCCTCGCCGTCCACCTCCTCCTTGAGCAGCGCCCCGGCCGTCTGTGTCTCGGCCAGCCCAGCCTCCTGTTTGGTCAGGGTCTCATCCAGCTCGTTCAGGACCCCGTACTTGAGCCGGGCCGCCTCTGCCAGATCGGCGCGTCGTTCTGCCTTTTCAATGGCAATGCGGGTCTCCTCGAGCCGCTCTTTTGTCTCGCGTACTGCCTGGATGGCGGTCTTTTCTCGCTCCCAACGGGCGCGCAACGCGTTCGACTCCTCACGCAGGTTTTGGATCTCCCTTTCTGTCTCTTTTCGGCGTTCTTTACTGGCCTTGTCGCGTTCCTTTTTCAAAGCCTCACGTTCGATCTCCAGTTGCATGATCTGCCGGTCGACGGCGTCGAGTTCTGTCGGAGTGCTGTCGATCTCCATTTTAAGATGGGAAGCCGCTTCGTCGATCAGATCAATCGCCTTGTCGGGCAGTTGGCGATCAGAGATGTAGCGTTCGCTGAGAGTAGCGGCGGCGATGACAGCGCTGTCCTGGATGCGGACACCGTGATGTACCTCGTAGCGCTCCTTTAGGCCGCGTAGGATAGAGATGGTGTCCTCGACGCTCGGCTCATCAACTCGAACGGGCTGGAAACGCCGCTCAAGGGCAGCGTCCTTTTCGATATGCTTGCGGTATTCGTCCAGTGTGGTCGCGCCGATACAGTGCAACTCGCCTCGCGCCAACAGCGGTTTGAGCATGTTGCCGGCGTCCATGGCGCCTTCGGCCGCGCCCGCGCCGACTATTGTGTGCATCTCGTCGATGAATAGGATGATCTGTCCCGCCGCATCGGTTACCTCTTTGAGTACCGCCTTGAGTCGTTCCTCGAACTCCCCCCTGTACTTAGCCCCTGCGATGAGGGCACCCAGGTCCAGCGCCTCGATCCGTTTGTCCTTCAAACCTTCGGGCACATCGCCGCGAGCAATCCGCTGCGCCAGCCCTTCGGCGATGGCTGTCTTGCCCACCCCCGCCTCTCCGATGAGGACCGGGTTGTTCTTTGTCCGTCTATTGAGTACCTGCATCACCCTGCGGATCTCCTGGTCCCGGCCGATCACCGGGTCCAGTTTTCCCTGCCGGGCAAGCTGGGTCAGGTCGCGGCCGTACTTTTCAAGCGCTTGATAGGTGGCCTCCGGGGTCTGCGAGGTCACCCGCTGGCCCCCGCGGATACCGGTGAGCGCCTGGAGAACGGCGTTCCGTCCGATTCCAAGGCGGGCGAGCAGGTCACCGGTTCCGCCGGTCTCGGATAGGGCCAGCAGGACGTGCTCTGTGCTGACATAGGCGTCTTTCATCCGGCTGGCTTCCGTTTCGGCCCGGGCCAACGCCTGGCTTGTCTCCTGCGCCAGCCCCGGTTGGGCAGCGGGTGTTTGCAGGCGCGGCAGAGAGGCCAGGGTGCCCTCCAGTTGTGCGGTCAAAGACGATGGCCGGACGCCGATTCTCTCCACGACCTCCGGCACCACCCCGTCTGGCTGGCGCAGCAGCGATAACAGGAGGTGTTCCGGTTCGATCTGGCTATGGCTCTGCTCGGCCGCCAGTCGCTGGGCGCCCAACACCGCTTCCTGTGCTTTCTGTGTGAATTTGTTCAGATCCATCTAGACTCCTCGCTTTATTCTCCGCCGTTATTATGGCGCTCGAGTATATGGCGGGCGTAAGAAACCGATATAGAGAGTGTAAGAACCGCGTCAGGCGGCGCGGGGCCGGTGAGCGAAAAAAAAGAGCCGCGGGAGATGGCTCCTGCGGCATGGGCTCAACCCACTCAGTTGGGCCA
>WSZX01000294.1 GCA_013139935.1 Ardenticatenales bacterium | reverse complement strand
AGGGAATGCTATTGTACTCCCAACCCCATTCGGTGATCAGAATGGTCGGCCGCGGGATCCCGTGCCGGTCGCAGACATCAAACAGCATCTGAAAACGGCCGATCTTGTCGGGAAAACCGTGGCGAATGTCGATCCTGGAATAGCTGTATTCGTGTAGCGCAACGGCCAGTTGATCCGGGTGTTCGCCGCAGAGCGCGAGATATTCGAGCATGCCGGGCGCCTGCCAGTGGCTTTGCTCGGGCTCTCCAGCACTCCAGCCAAACGCGGCCCATTTGCGTCCCTCCGCGAGCGCAGTGCGTCCGGTGTGATACGCGAAACGGCCCAGCCAGTCGGCCCGGTTCTTGTCGACCTCGTTGGTGGTTTCCAGCCAGACCAACTGCTTCTGCAGTTCAGGGGGGAGGTTGTCACGATGCCGGTTCCAATGGATCTGGGCGGCGTCGGCCGGCGTCCGGTCATAATCGGGCACGTCCCAACCGTCGCCCGATTTGCGGTAGATCAGGACGTGCGGGACACGGCTTGCGCGCGCCAGTTCCTGGCCTTCATAGACCGGGCCTGCCGTATCGGTCCCTTTGATGCAAAAGGGAATGCCGGCCGCATCCAATTCCCGCATCCAGTCACCGAGCCCGACCGCGTTCCCGCCCGGCGAGGTGTGGAATCCAATCTTGTTATAGGTGGCCATGGTTGCTCCTATCTCTCCCGCCGCTTATGGTTGCATGTTGCGTGCCAGGTGGGCGCGCGCAAAAGACGATGACAGCATAGAACCCTTGTGCTATAATAGGAGAAAACATGGCGCCGCCCACGTGGCATACTTGACCCGCCAAGGAAACGGGTGATGGAAACAACCGATTGCTGGGATTCGGCACCGCCAGTGAACAACCGCCCATGGTGACCCGTTTGCCGAGAAAAAAAGCATAACGGAAACAATTGATTGGTGGGAAATGCACGAAAGAAGTCCGTGGCGTGCCATGATCGGGCCGGACATCGGCCTGGTACCTGGCCTGCGGAACTGCGGAACAATATGGATGGGTGGAATTCTGGACCGCCGGTGAACAACGCCCATGGCGACCCGTTTGCCGGAAAAAATAGTGTAACGGAAACAATTGATTGGTGGGAACTGCAAGGAGGTACAGTGAGGAAACGCGTGGTGGACACAATCGCCTTTGATCTCCACATTGAGAACGGCTGCGGCGCTTCTCTCTTGACAGCGCGCGCGATATGGTGTATAATCATCACACCTAATGACAGTTAGGTGTGATAGTTACCCTGCCGGAGTAAGCCCGTTCAGATTCAGTCAGGCTGATGGAAGAGATCGAAACTACCTGCCCGCCCAGTATGCAGCACGCCGACGGTTTCCTTGAGGGGCTCGCCCGCGCTGCGAGCCCGCGCACGGTCGAGACCTACCAGCAAGCCCTCAAACGGCTCGCATTGTGCCTGTGCGAGACCGAATACGCCGGCCTGCACGAGAGCGAACCCCCCTACCGCGTGGATCAACTGGGGGATGATCTACTGCTGGTCTTCTATGAATGGTTGAACCGGCAGTACCGGCCGCGGACCGTGGCGGTGTACCTGGCGGCCGTGCGACGTTTCCTGGTCTGGCTGGATGCACACGATGCCCTTCCACCTACCCTATCCGTCTCCAGGGCGCAGAATCGGCTCAAGGCGGTACAGGGGCAGGTGCGCCGGCCGTCCGAGTCGGCCCACGCGGTGGACCCCGGGCTCCCGGCCATCGTTACCTATTATGACAACCTGGCTCTCTCGCCGGCCAAGCCCGGTCATCGGGTCAGAAGGCTCTGCCTGCTGCGCAACCGGGCGATCGTCCATACACTGTACGCTTCGGCCGGACGGGTGTCAGAGATTGGCGCGCTGACCCGCGATCAGGTGCTGGACGGCCGGCTGGACGAGGTGCTCATCCGCGGCAAGGGCGGCAAGCACCGGGTGATTCTGCTCACAGCGGAGGCACAGGCCGCCATTGCCGCCTACTGCGCCGAGCGAGAGGACCGCAGCCCGGGCCTGTTCATCTCGCATGGGCGCAACAAGGGCAAACCGCTGGGCCGTTGGGCGCTGTGGAAGACAGTCAAGGATGCGAGCAGGGCACTGGGACTCTATCGGGGTACCTCGCCCCATGATTTCCGCCACTACCGGGCCCGCCAACTGCTCCACGAAGGGATGGACCTCGAGGTTCTCCAGGCCTACCTGGGCCATGCCGATATCGCCACCACGCGCCGGATCTATGCTCCGTATACCGCGTTGAGCAAGGTGAAGGATCAGCTAGCCACGTTCGGTCTTTCGGCCGTCGACGCAAGTACTTGATCAACAACAACTCGGCCTTTTGCGGACGCGCAGTGCACGTCACTTCGCATTCAAAGCGGGAGTTTATCTCTCAGTACTTTTTCAACAGAGTGCACCCGGTTCACCATCCAAAACGGAAAGCGATTTCTTGTCAACTGCGAGCGATTCACCTCCGTATTAATACGGAGTTTCGTCCCGGAAACTACGGACTGCCCAATTTGGCACTTGACAACTTTCCGCGAATGCGTATACTATGTTTAGCATGCACGCAAGTGCATGTCCCCAGCTACCGCTGGTGTTCCCCCCGCATCGGCGGTAGTTTCAACCCCAAAGGGGCAAACGCGGTCTAGCCGTCTTTGCCCCGGCTGTTGAAGGTGCCGCAGTTTGGGTACCGGACGCAGCTTCCCAAAACAAGGGCGACCACGTTGAAATGGCCCTAGTGGTCGCCCCCTCTTTTTTTCCCCGCGTCCTTCCTTGGGATGGCTACCCCCTTTTCAACCCACCATCTTGTCGGAGGATGGTTATTGGGCGTCCAGGCAGGATTCGCCAGCCTTGAGTAGCGACTTGTCATTCGGCCGCCATCTTCATTGGCCAACGATGCGCGCCGCTCGGACCCGCCGGTTCGCAAGCAAGGGTTGGCTCTTGTTGCTGACCGTGGTATGGTTGGTCTTGTGCTGGCTCGGAGCAGCCAGCACGAGTCTCTACTGATGAGCACAGCCAGGGACCGGCTCACAATCGGCCTGGCGATGGCCGTCGTTTCGCCGCTGGCGGCGGTGACCGGTGTTGCTGCGGCCCGCACGGCCATGCGTTTCACACCGAGGTTTGCCGACACGGCACGGCACGCCCGCTACTCACATTGAGAACAGGGAGGATGGGTACGATGACGATTGACGCGACGCTGATGGGTGCGATCCTGGACAGCCTCAAGGATCCCCTTCTTTTTGCCGACACCGACCACGTCACCCGCTACATGAACCAGGCGGCCGCCGAGTATTATGACGAGGGGCGGGAATTGATCGGCCGCTCCCTGCTCGAGTGCCACAATGAGCGGTCGCAGCAGATGATGGTAGAGATACTGGCAGCCATGCACGCGGGGGAAGAGGAACGGCTGATCACCGACAACAAAAAACATCGAATCTACATGCGTGCGGTCCGCGACCAGGACGGGCGGGTGCTGGGATATTACGAGCGGTACGAGTACTTGTAGAAAAACAACTTGGCGCTTCTGTGACCGCTGTGGCCGTGAATCACCATTCGAAACGGGGAGTTATTCCTTGACAAGTGCGAACCTCCAGCGTGACAACGCTGCTCATTGTTGAAAGCCCCACCAAGGCCAAAGCCCTGCGCGGCTATTTGGGGCGCGCGTATACCGTGCGCGCTTCCATGGGACACGTGCGCGATCTTCCCCGCAAAAAGCTCGGCGTGGACGTCGAGGCCGGCTTCAAGCCGACCTATCACCTGCTGCCACGCGGCCGCAAGACGCTCAAGGGGATGCGCAAGGCGATCCTGAAATCCGACCGGGTGGTGCTGGCGACCGATCCGGACCGGGGGGGCGAGGCGATAGCCTGGCACGTGGTGCAGGCGTGCCGGCCGCAGCTCAAGGGCAAGCCGGTGCTCCGGGCCCGCTTTTACGAGATCACGCCGCTGGCGGTCAAGGCGGCAATGAACGATCTGGCAGAGCTGGACATGAAGTTGGTGAATGCACAGCAGGCCCGG
>WSZX01000099.1 GCA_013139935.1 Ardenticatenales bacterium | reverse complement strand
CGCGCGCCAGGCGCAACAGAAACGGAACAGCCAGTTGGGCTGCGTATTCGGCTTGTTTGGCGTACAGCGTATTGGGCCACAGCCGGCCGCTGAGATGGAGGTTTAGGAGCAGGTAGGGCGCCATCAGCAGGGCCAGGGGGACCAACGCGGCGCCAGCGGCACGGCCGGCATGGCGCAGCGTCCAGCAGCCACGGATGACCAGCCATCCTCCCCAGAGCGCGACGAGTCCCACCAAGACGATCCCCTCCGGCCGGGTGAGGACCAGCAGACCACCGAGCAGGCCGATGACGGCCCAGGTCCGAACAGTAGGGTAGACGGCGTCTCTCAGCGCAGTTGCGCCGGTGAAGAGCGGCGGGAGACGGTCGATAAGGGCGAGAGAGAGGGCCACGTAAAGGATAGTCTCCATCCCACTAACCGACGCCCAGACCAGATGCCACTCGCTGACACACAGCAGGCCCACCGCCGGAGCAATCCAACGTTCATCGGGAAAGAGGCGAGCCGTCACCCGGTGAGCCAGACGGCCGGTGAGCGCCAAGCAGAAGGCTCCCATGCCCCAGGCCCACCAATCGTACGGGAGGCGAAGCAGATATCCAACTGCCAGCAGTAGGGTCCACAGCGGCGCGGTGGATCCCGCGCTCGCCTGACCCGGTGTGAACTCTAGCCGGCCGGTCAGCGCCAGGTTGCGGGCATAGGTCTGATGAATCCAGGCGTCATCCAGCGGGAAACCGGGATCGCCCAAAAGGGCGACCGCAATCAGGTATGCAGCCGCCCACCCGGCCGCCAAGGCAAGGTAGATGGCCAACCAACGCCGCTCCTCAGTCAGCCAACGCATTCGAACCAACCTGGCGGCGATCTACACCAGCCATGGCATCACAATCCCCGGGAGCACCACATGGTGGGGGTGGTTGCCCAATCACTCGAGGCGGCAACCGACGGCGACCTGACAGACGGCCAAGCCGGTGATGCTGAGTCGCGATCTCCGGCCGGCGGATACGTTCTCGGTACTGCCTGCCCATACCGGCTGCACAATCGACAAGGATGATCCCCACCTAACAAGGCATCTCCCGGCCCACTTGCCCCATTCTTGAGGAAGTGCTACCATCTCTTCTCATACCATGCTACCCTGGATGGCCCAAGCCCAACGGTCGCTCACCGTCCGCCCGGCCCGCGTGGCCGACGGTCCGGCCATTGATCGGCTGCTGCGGAGCGGTCTGTACACCCACTCGCACCCGTACTGGCGGTCGCCGACTGACTGGATAGGCCGGGCACCCGCGTTCGTCGCCGAGAATCGATATGGTCTGGCCGGCTGCCTGATCACATCGGCCGATCCACCGCCGGCCGCCTGGGTGCGCGCAGCAGCCGCCATCACTGGCGGACCACCGGCCGTGGTGGTGAACAAGCTCTTGACCACCGGGGTGGATGCCCTTGCCGCCCTGGGCATCTCCACGCTGACTGCAATGCCCACGGCTGCCTGGCTTGCCCCCATACTCGACCACCTAGGCTTTACAATCGTGGAGCAGGTCGAGACCTGGATAAAGGATGACCTGACCGCCCCCAGTTCAGGAGCGGACGATATCGAGGTACGCCCGGCCAAACTCGCGGAGATGGCGCACTTGGCCGTCATCGAGCAAGCCGCCTTTGCCCCGCGCTGGCAGCACAGTGCAGAAACCCTGGCGCTGGCCTGGAGCCAGGCAGCCACATTCACCATCGCCGAGCAGAATGGAAGGATCACCGGATTCCAATTCAGCCAGTCACACGGCGATCGGGCGCACCTAGTGCGCCTCACCATAGACCCGACCGCCCAGAGGACCGGCGTCGGCACCCGCCTGCTGGCGGATGGACTCTCCCGCTGCGCCGCGCTGGGCCTGACGCACATCTCACTGAACACCCAATCCGACAACCTGGTCTCCCACCGTCTGTACGCCGCGTTCGGCTTTTACCGGTTCGGCCATCCTCTGCCCGTGTGGGAACGACAGGTTTAGTCCGATCATTCCACAGCATCTATCTGCATCTGGATACATCTATGCGAAATACGACGCGCTCAGGGCAATCAAAAGCTGACCGGCATAGTAGAACGCCAAGCCTATCCGATGATACCTTAGCGGTCGCCGAAACCGGTGAATCGCCAGGATGAGATCCGAGACCCAGAAAAGGGTGGCTCCGGCCGATATCAGCCAGGCTTGCGTAAGCGAGAGAATCTCGCCAAAGAAGGCGGCAAAGGCACGGTTGATCATCAGGCAGATCATCAACACATAGAGGGCGACGGGGAGCTTGATCCCGCCCAAGCCAGGCAGCAGGTAGCGGTAGACAGCAACGCCGGCCGCCAACAGAACCGCGCCGGTGACCAGGTCGGCCGCATGGAAACCACTGTAGGCGCCAAAGAGAACCGCGTACACGACATGGGCCGCCATGAAGGCCACCAAGCCGAGCAAGAACGCTTTCCGGCTGGTGAAGATCAGCGCCACATCGCCCGCGAGGGAACATGCCAGGCCAACCAGCAGCCAGGCACTGTATCGGGAATCGCTCAGCGGCGTTCGCCAGGAAAGCGCAGCCACCAAGATGACCAGAAGCGTGGCGGTCGGTTTGAGAAAGCAGACTGCCTTTTTCGCTTCTCGGAACCCGGCTCGAATGAGCAGCAGTACAACCGCGACCAGCAGCGGGACGGGGGCAAGATGGATCATTTAGATACCCCTCCAACCTGTGCCAGAGGCAACGAGGCCATTTCCTCGGAGCCTGCTGCCAAGTCTATCACCCGGAGATGATGGGGGCAAGGGGAATCGCGGAGGGTGTCGAAGCACAGGAAAGGCGACGTCAGGCCCAAAGCTGCGCCCCGCAAGAGGGGGCGACGTCTTGGCCGTTGTTGGACGCGCTCAGGCCGGGGGCAATGGGGTACAGATCTGAACTCTCCCCGAGGGCTCAAGGCTTGGGCATGTTCTTCAGAGCCCCATAGGCGGCCCGAGGGCTCCAATCCGGCCGGACGATGCCCCAGTAACACTGTTCAGCGCCTGCGCCAGCGACGGGACAGAAGTTGAGGTTCCAGACAAACATCACACCCACATAGTTGCCTGATCGCGCCAGCGAGAACGCCTGCGTCAAATAGTCAGCCTGATCCGCTTCCGAGTTGTAGGCAACAAACTCATAGCCCGGCTGCGCTCCGCCCGCGAGCCCATCCAGCGAGCCCCAGCCAAACTCAGTCGCCCACAATCGGGCGCCCTGGTCGCCCCAGCGGACCATGATGTTCCAATAGTCCTCTATGGTGTGCCTGAAGAAAAAGCTGGGATGATCGTTGTGACTCGGGACATCTGGCTCCTGACGGCAGCAGTATATGCTGGCGTGGTTGGCCCAACCGTTTGGATGCGCCCCAATCGCATCGGAGTAGCTCTTGAGCCCGGCCGCATACATTGCATCGAGATAGATGCGATCGTCAATGGCGGTCACACCGTCGTTCCAGCCGGTGGGAGCCGGCGCCCCGCTGACCACGACCGCCCCGGGATCGGCCGCCTTGACCGCGTTGTAGGCCCCAGCCAGAAGCTCGACGTAGCGAGATGCACTGAGCGGCTGACCGTTCCATTCGCGACGAAGGTTCTGCTCGTTCCATATCTCGTACGCATCTACCCGGCCGGCGTACCGCGCGGCCAGCGCGCCGACAAAGGTCCAATAGTCATGAAAGCTCAACGGCGGTCCGTCTTCTTCAGAAGTGGATCTCGACCAGGCCGGCGCCTTGACAACGCTGAACAGCAATCGCAGCCCATGGGCATCGGCCGCATTGACCATGGTGTCCAGCTCGCTCCACTGGATCTGCCCCGGCACGGGCTCGAACACCTTCCATTCAATCTGCTGCTTGACCCAGCTCAACCCAAGATCATTCACCGCCCCCAGGACCTGGTTCATATCCTGCCCAGGCAGATGGACCTGAATCCCATATCCGAACCCAGCGACCGGCGGCGGCGGCGGAGACGGGGAAGGGGGAGCCGGCGCCGGACCGGCGTGACCCGGAATCCACAACTGCTGCCCTACAGCTATCAGATTGGGGTTGGCAAGGTCATTTGAGCTGATGATGAGCGATACGGTGGTGCCAAACCGTGCGGCTATCCTGAACAGAGTGTCGCCCACCTGCACCGAGTAGTAGAAACCCTCCCCTGGTTCGGGAGTGGGAGGAGGAGAAGGCGATGGCAATGGCTCCTGCACAGTAGGGATGAACAACTGCTGTCCCGGGAAAATGAGTGCCGGATTGACAATCCCATTGGCCCGGGCGACGAGTGCCGAGGAGACGCCAAACCGCTGGGATATGCGGAACAGCGTGTCACCGCCCATCACTGTGTAGTAGATCCCATCACCAGCAGGAGGGGGAGCGGGAGTTGGCTCGACTCCTGCAGGGATGCCCAGCGACTGGCCGACGTGTATGGTATAGTTGGCCAGCCCGTTGGCCTGCATAATCTCCGCGACGGTCGTGGTGTAGCGACGCGCAATGCTGTACAGCGTATCGCCTGCCTGCACAACGTAGACGAACTCATCGGCTGCGGCAGGTGCAACCCACAGGAACAGAACCAGGAACACCAACAGCACACTCACCCTAACAGCCAGTCTGGAAATGCGCATGTCACGCTCCTTCGATTCAATGCCCAGAAGCAATCCAATGACCTCAACTTGGGCAATACAGCTCTTCTCGGGACAGACGGTGTGTGCAGGGGGAGTGATGGTCGCTGTGCGACCGATACTCTCCCCCGTGTCTCATTCTCGTGGCCGTCGAGACACGTCACTGACGCGGCGCTCGTGCCCGAGTGTCCGAACCTCCGAACAACCCTCCAGATCATACCCGAGTTGGCCGACAAGGCCAACCTTTGAGTGAAGGGTGTCGAGAGAAAAGATGCTGTTCCTTCTGCCGCGCCGCAAGAGGAAAACGGGTAGGGGGGGGATTGGGGCGCAAAGCGCCCCCTTCGCCACCCCTGCCTCTCTCTCCCGTCGCCGCAACCCCTTTCTCAACACCTTTGAACCTTCTAATGGTCAGACAAGAGTTCGGACAATCGTCATTTTCCGCCTGCTGGCCGCCCAAAACAGGCAAGCGAGGGGTATGTGCAGGGCGCTTCGCGCCCTGCACATACCCCCCGATCCCTTGGCAGGGTCGCAAAAACGGTTTGTGTCCGAACTTATGTCCGAAGCCCAGAACCTTGTTTTGACCTGTTCCAGCCGGCGGGGTATAATCCCGCCTCGCCTACCAGGAGGAGCCCTCCACCGACGACCGGAGACAGCAAGCAGCATGAGACAGTCGCTCATCGGCAAAACCATCGACAAGTACCAAATCGTGGAGCACCTCGGGCGGGGCGGGATGGCTGAAGTCTTCAAAGCGTACCAACCGACATTGGATCGGTACGTAGCCATCAAACTGATGCACTCTTTTCTGGCAGACGACCCCGACTTTTTGGGCAGATTTCAGCGAGAAGCAAAGGCAGTGGCCAGCCTGCGCCATCCTAACATCGTGCGCGTATACGACTTTGATGTGGCAGATGGCCTCTACTATATGGTGATGGAGTTCATTGATGGCCACACTTTGAAGGCGAGGCTGGTCGAGCTGGCAGCAGCCCGCGACCTGCTGCCGCGAGAGGAGGCCCTGCACATCAGTGCCGCCGTGGCTTCCGCACTTGCCTATGCGCATCGGCGAGATATGGTCCACCGGGATATCAAGCCAGCCAACGTAATGATCAACAGCGATGGTCAGGTGATCCTGACCGATTTTGGAATCGCAAAGATCCTCAGCGGCCCTCAGTTCACTGCGAGTGGCGCCATGCTTGGCACGCCGGCATACATGTCGCCGGAACAGGGATTGGGGGAGCCCGGAGATGCGCGGAGCGACATCTATGCGCTGGGGGTGATGTTGTTCCAGATGGTGACGGGGCAGCTTCCCTTCGATGCCGACACCCCGCTGGCGATCGTTCTCAAACACGTCAACGATCCATTGCCGATCCCCAGCCAGATCAACCTTAGCTTGCCAGCGGAGATTGAACGCGTCATTCTCAAGGCGATGGCCAAGGATCCCGATCACCGCTTCCAGACGGCCGAGGAATTCATAGAACATCTGGACCGTTCAAAGGCGAGTCTGCCTGGGGCGGACACCCTCGTGGCAGCCACCCGGCCGGGGCAACAGGCAAACATGCAGGCGGCCACCGTCCTCGCCCCGCGCGCTGGGGCCAGTCCGACCGTTGCCCAACCCCATGCCAGGGCGGGCGGGGGGAAACTCTGGCCGTGGTTGGTTGGGCTGGGAGCCATATCGATAGTGGCAATCGTTGCAGTCCTGGGCATGTTGGGCGTTTTCAAGTCGGGGACTGGGAGCGCCACACCCACTGCAACTCTGCTGGCGGCCGTTGCTCCGACTATGGAACCCACCACACCTCCATCGACCTCCACTCCCAGCCATACTGCCGAGCCGGATGCAACGGCGATTGATCCCATTGACGCCGCGTCAACAGCGCTGGCGCGGCAGAATGCCACTTTGACGGCGCAGGTACCCACCCTTCCGCCGCCCACTGCCACGAGCACCCAAACGCCGACGCCAACCCCGACCGCGACTCCTTCACCCACTCCTACGGCGGACTGCGACTATGCCTACGAGATGGTAGCGTATTATGTATATGACGACCCGGGAAACTATGACGAGCTACGAGGGCGAACCGTCGCACCCTCTAACACCCAGTTCCCGTTCTCGGTCCAGATACTGAACCAGAGCACCTGTCCGTGGCCGGAGGACATCCAGCTGGTACTGCTGAGCGGTAACGCGCTGAAAGCCGAGACTGCCATCAGAGCGGGGGGCGAGACGGAGCCAAGCGCCACGGCCGAGTTTTCCACCAGAATGATATCAGGCGACGAGGCCGGCCTGATGACCAGCATCTGGGCGCTGGAGTTCGCGACGGGGTCGCCGATCGGCGACCCCCTGGAGATCAATGTCCTGGTGTATGAACCGGCCACGCCTACACCTTACGTCGCTCCGCTCCCAACAGCCACTCCCTCCCCCGAGGCGGACACCGGCCCGATTGAGTTCAATCACTTTATTCATGACTGCGAGTACGCCGGAGACCAGTGGCGATGTTGGATGACCCTGACTCCATATGGTGGAATCGGCCAACCGTACACCTTTTTTATCTTTGACGCCGATCAGCCCACACGCTACTATGGCGGGAATCAGGATCACCTCATACAGTCCCGGCGCTGCTTTCTCTGGATTCACGAGATCAAGCTCCAAGATGACGCGGGGAACTCTATGAGCAGGAATGTCTCGGTCTCTCCCCATGATCATTTCGAGGGAGGATGTACGGAACCCTGATCTGGGTGGCCAAAGGTATGTGGAGAGATCAACTGTTTCCATCAAGAGGAGATGGCCTGGCACGCTTTGTGCACTGGATAACGGTATCGCGCGATTCTTTCGCGGTGCTAGTTGATAGGTGAGGGCACTATGAATCTGCTCAACGAGCGTCCACTCGTGACGGGCCTGGTCATTGGCCTCGTAATCGGCATTCTGGTAGGCTGGCTGGGGCTTGGCTGGGGAATCTGGCCAGTCGAGTGGACAGACGCCAGCCCAGCAATGCTTCGAGATGATTTCCGGGCCGACTATGTCAAAATGAGCGCCGACCAGTATGTCCGCTCCCGGGACGTCAACGAGGCAAAGAACCGAATGATGGATTGGCGTGAAGGTGCGCCAGAGTACACCTGCGCTCTGGCAAACGAGGCGCCGGCGGGAACGGTGGCCAGGATGAACCTGCTGGAACTGGCCCAGGTGCTTCAGCCTGGCGTTTCATGCGACAATATCACGGCGGCCGCTCCCGCCGAGGAGCCCGGGCAATCACTGGCCGGGAGGTTAGGCATACTCTGCGGGGCCCTTTTGCTGGCACTGGCGTTGGCCGGAGGCACTTTCTACCTTGTGTATCTGCGCGGGGCGCGAAAGGAAGTGACGGGCGAGCTCCCCACCGACGAGCCGACGGCTTCATTGAGCGCTGCTTCGGGGCGCACGATACCGCTGGCGCAATTCCCGACCGAGTACACCATCGGGCACGACACCTATGATGATTCCTTTAGCATCGAAACCGCCACCGGAGAGTTTCTGGGCGAATGCGGATTGGGGATCTCAGAAACCATCGGGGCAGGCGATCCCAAGAAGGTCACTGCCTTTGAGGTGTGGCTCTTTGACAAGAATGACATCCGGACGATCACCAAGGTGATCATGAGCGATCACGCCTACCACGATGATGCGCTCAGGGCAAAGCTGGCCCCCAAAGGAGAGGCAGGGTTGGCCAAGCCCGGGGAGACGGTGGTGCTAGAGACAGCATCGCTCATTGTCAATGCCCGCATCGTTGAAATGGAGTACGGAACCGGTGAGCTTCCGCCGCAGAGCCATTTCAATCGCCTGGTGGTCGAGCTCGCCGCCTGGGCCAAAGAGGGCGAGGAGGCGGCCGAAGGCGACTTGACCCGCTCGAGTGAGGATGAATCTTCGCTCTAGACCAGGCTCCAACTCGATCGACTGTGCAGGACCCCGATGCCAAGGCATCGGGGTTTTTTGAACCAGAGGCACGGATAGGGGACGACTGAGGAGCATTTCTGGCGTTCGGCAGGACGGACCATGCAGGAGAGATCACAAAGCGCGGCAATCGGGGTATTGATTCTTGCTATACTCGGGGTCATGATGGCCTGGTACTGGCCAAGACAGGAAGCGGAGAGTGAGGCGCCGATCGCCACGGAGGCGCCGACGCCCGCCACCCCCATCGCTACCCTGGAACTCGCCACCCCTGCCCCATTGGCGGGCGCGGAATTGGTCATCACGGAACCACACCTGGTTCAACCGGGGGAGACGATTCAATCGATTGCCAATCAGCACAGCACATCGATGGCCCTGCTGGCAGTTTACCTGACAGTCGATGATCTGACGCCGGGAAACCTGGTTGAGGTCCCGGTACCTAACCCGGCCGTGTGTCCATCTCGCAGAGTACACGTCGTAGAACCAAGCGATACGCTGTACAGCATTTCGCAACGGTACAACGTGACCATTGAAGCGGTTATGGAAACCAATTCGTGGACGGAGAGCTTGATCCGACCCGGGGACCTGCTGTGCATCCCGTGAGATACCGCGCGACGCCGATCAAGCCATGCATTCCAGGTGCCAACTGGGTGTAGCTATCAACAAATACAATGATGGGAACAAGATTCGGTGTGCGGGTTCGCACGGCGAGGTCTTCCAGGTCGGCATGATCGCCGGGGATGAGGATCGATCCGGTCTGCCAATCCCCGGCATCGAGCAGGCCCGCGACGAGGCAGTCGAACCTCTCTAGCAGGAGCGGAACATGGCTCTGCAAATGCCGTGCCGAATGGAGCAGCCATCTGAGACAACATAGAAACGGGGCGCAAACCCGATCCATGAAAACGGCTGACTTTTTCTATCACCTGCCGCCCGAATACGTCGCCCAGACGCCGGTTGAGCCGCGCGATAGCTCCAAGCTGATGGTGTTGGAAAGAGGCACAGGCGAGATCAGGCACCGGGTTTTCCGGGAGATATGCAGCTATCTCCAGGCGGGCGACCTCCTGGTACTCAACGATACTCGTGTGATTCCCGCCCGGCTCGGCAGCCGGAAAACAGGTACCGGCGGGCGGGTCGAGATCCTGTTGCTGGAATGTCTGGAAGGGGCAACCTGGCTTGCCCTGGTTGGCGGCCGCAAGGTACGGGAGGGAACAGTCCTGGAATTGGTCAAGCCAGACGGAGTTGCGACCGGGGTGCAAGGTAAGATCACGCAGCCCCGCGGTGGCGGGCAGTGGGCAATTGAGTTCAACAGGCCAGCCAGCGAGTGGCTGTGGGAGGTCGGTCAGACGCCGCTCCCCCCATACATCCGGGGTTATACGGGCGACCCAGAGAGGTACCAGACGGTGTACTCTCGGCATGACGGGAGCGCGGCCGCACCCACTGCGGGGCTACACTTAACCGCGGAAATGCTGCTCAGGTTGCGCGAAATGAAGGTAGAGCTCGCCTACCTCACCTTGCAGATAGGACTGGACACCTTTAAACCGATTGACGAAAAGGAGATCAGCGCCCATGCGATGCATTCGGAATGGATGCGACTGGGAGCCGAAACCGCCCGCCAAGTCAACGAGACAAAATCAGCCGACGGCCGGGTCATTGCGGTGGGGACAACAGTGGTGCGCGCGCTGGAAACGGTGGGACTGGTGGACAGGCTCCCGGGGCAGGAATCCGATCCACGCATCGGGTGCACCGTTTCCGCCTGGGAGGGCCCCACCAACCTCTTTATCACGCCAGGATTTCGCTTCCGGGTGGTGGATGCGATGATCACCAATTTCCACTTGCCGCGCAGCACTCTGCTGGTGCTGGTGTCCGCCTTTGCCGGGCTAGAGAGCATCAAGCGAGCCTATGCCGCCGCCATGGCCCACGGCTACCGTTTTTACAGTTTTGGCGACGCGATGTTGATCCTCTGACAGAGGAATCGGGCACTCGACGAATGAACACCGATGCCCTCCCGGTTGAGGTTGCGTTATACTGCCGGCCGGAGCCGCCTTCCGAACCTGAAAGCCGGGCTACCGGCCCCACGCACGCGGTGAAGCATCGGGGCAGCCGGGTCCGGCGGGCAGGTTGTGTCGGAACTCGGGCCGGTCGGACAGCGTCATAGGGATAGGATACAGAACACTCGCCCATCATCACATGACTTGCGAGAGGAGTTGTGCCATGCGTCATCTTCTGGGGTTGTTGGCTGCTTTTCTTCTGATGGCCGGCTTGAGTTGCAACTATTCGGTGTTCCCCGCTCCCTCGCCATCCCCTTCCCCCGCCCCTTCCCCGATCACACCTCCTCCATCGACTCTGGCGGCTCCAGCGCCGACCAGCACACCTGCCGCTCAACCAGCAGAGGGGTCGATTTGTGTATTGGCCTATGAGGATGCCAACGGCAACGCCATGCGCGACGGTGATGAGCGGCCGCTTCCCGGCGTGCTCTTTTCGCTCCAGCGCGACCAGGAGGAGATCGAGGTCCACGTTTCACAGGCGGCACAGGAGCCATTTTGCTTTGCGAACCTGGCACCGGCAAGCTATGTGGTCGAGGCAGTTCCTCCAGATTCGTTCAGAGGGACCAACCCCACCAACCTGAGTATCACCTTGAGTGCCGACGAGAGAATCCCGGTGATTCTGGGTTTCCAACAGGCAGATGGACCACCGGATGGCAAGCTCCTTCCGGACCAGCCCGAAGCAGCGGTGGCCCTGGTGGGGGATGCTCGGGCCGGCAACAGCTTTTACCTGGTGACGGTGGATGCGCTCCAGCGAACCGATGACGGCGGCCTAACCTGGGTAGTGAAGGGCGAGAGGCCACCGGCAGAGACGGCAGTGATGAGCCCGGCGGACCCCAGTCATCTGCTCGCCGGCGATGGTTTTGACTGTTTTCGAGGGGGGCCGCCGGCGCCGCTCTTTATCAGCACGGACGGCGGGGAAAGCTGGGAGGAATCACCGGCGGGCCAGAACCTGCGGCCGACGGCCGCTCACCCCACCAACCCATCGGTTGCCTGGGCGGTAGGCTGCGATGGCGCGTACGTGACCGATGACGCCGGCCTGAGCTGGGAGCATCAGCCATCTGAGGCCTGGGGATTGTACACGCTGGAAACCATCCAACCGGTCATTGGAAAACCCGACGTGGTATACGCGGCTGGCAACTCGGAAGGAGGAAGCGGAGCGCTCTTTCGCTCCACGGATGGCGGCCACACCTGGCAGACGCTGATCGAGGATCCAGAACTCTGGGTCTCCGCACTCTTGGCGCATCCCACCGACGCTGACGAGATCTGGTTTGCCACCCCGTCCGGAGTCTGGCACAGCCATGACGGAGGGGAGAGTTGGGGCCATTCAGCGGCCGGTCTGGAGACGGTCGCGGTGGGAGACGATTATCTGTTTGAGGGCAGCGGGCTGCATGCGCTGGTGCGAACGCGATCGTCCCTGCTCTACCTGGGAACAGAGCAGGGAGTATTCCGAAGCGAGGACGGCGGAGTGCATTGGCGGGCGGTCAGAGGAACTGCTTGGGAGCAAGAACCGATCCTTCACCTGCTCGTCAGTGAAGCCACTCCTCGAACCCGATTGTGGGTGACGGCCCAGTCGGGTGTCTATGTCTATACCCCCGCCGGGCCATAGTCCGACATACATTCACGCAAGGGGGCGGGCAGCACGGCCACCCGCGGCACAGACGCGATTCGTGGAGCGAGTGAGGCTGGCACTGCGACCCTCACTCCCCTCTTTCCCACTCTCGTGGCGGTCCGGCCGCGTCATTGACGCGGCGCTCGTGCCCGAGTGTCCGAATCTCCTACGGACTGGCCTCACCGCGCGCCCGGAAGCGGAGTTTCAATGGAGTGCCACGAAACGGGAATTGCTCCCGAATCTGGTTCTGCAGATAGCGCTGGTATGAAAAGTGCGCCAAGCGCGGGTCGTTGACAAAGAACACAAAGGTGGGCGGGTCCACGGCGGCTTGAGTAGCATAGTAGATCTTGAGCCGCCTTCCCGACTTGGACGGCGGCGCATGCCGGGCAGCAGCATCCCGGATCAGCCGATTGAGTGCAGAGGTAGGCACACGTTCATAGCGAGCAGCGTCGACCTCCACGGCGGATGGTAAGATCTTTTGCACGCGCTGCCCGGTCAGGGCAGAGACGAACAGGATGGGCACATAGTCCAAGAAGTTGAGCGCGGCTCGCAGTTGTTTGGTGTAACCCACCATCGTATAGGTGTCCTTTTCGATGGCGTCCCACTTGTTCACCAGCACTATGACACTGGTGTTCTCTTCCAGAATGTAGCCAGCTATGTGCTCGTCCTGAGCCGTGACCCCGGCCTCAGCATCGATCAGCAGGAGCGCCACGTCGGCTCTTTTGATGGCGTTCAAGGCGCGCAGCACACTGTATCTCTCAACTCCGCGGTCAATCCTTCCCCGCCTCCGGATGCCGGCCGTATCTATCAGTGTAATGCTGGTTCCCTCCCACTCCATGTGGGTATCGATGGCATCACGGGTTGTGCCAGCGATGGGACTCACAATAGCTCGATCCTCGCCCAGGAGTCGATTCAGCAGCGATGACTTGCCTACGTTCGGCCGGCCAACAATTGCGATCTTGGTCGAGTCATCTTTGCCATCGCCGGTTGCGGTCCAGGCAGGGAATGCATCCACCACTGCATCCAGCAAATCCCCTGTCCCCATGCCATGGAGCGCAGAAATGGGGAACACCTCGCCGAGCCCGAGGGCATAGGCCTCCACGGCCGCCTCACGTGCGCTGCGGCCTTCTGCCTTGTTGGCGGCAACGATAATGGGTTTGGTGGTTCGCCGCAGGATGCCTGCCACCTCCTCGTCGGCCGCGGTGATGCCGGCCTGAGCATCCACCAGCAACACGACCACATCGGCCGCCTCGATGGCTATCGAGGCCTGGGCGCGGATAGCGGGTAGAAACCGGGCCGAGTCTTCCGAGAGGGGGGCAGTATGAAAGCCGGCCTCTACCTCGATCCCGCCAGTGTCCACCACAAAGAACTCGACGCCGTTCCATTCAGCGTCGGCCTGGACACGGTCGCGAGTGGTGCCCGGGACCTCTGAGACGACCGCGAGCCGCCTGCCAATCAGCCGGTTGAAAAGGGTTGATTTGCCTACATTGGGACGACCAACAAGGGCAAGCATTGGTTTGCGCAAGGAGACATCCTCCCCAGAGTCAAGGAGCCGGCGTCGGCGTGGGCGTGGCGCTAGGCAGATAGATTGGAGTACCGGTTTCGGACGGCACAGCAGGAATCAGGGTGCCGGTAATGATCAGCGTAGGCGTGATGGTTGGAGTTGGGGTTGGGGTTGGCGTAGGCAAGAGGGATATCTCGACCAGCACGGTGGGCGGCAGTACGCCCACAACTTCTACTCCTAGTTGGTTGCTCAACGCAGCAAGAGCCAGCTGGTAGGAACCGACCCCCATGCCAAACAAGTTGAGCGTCAGGCTCAAATCGCTCTCAGGGTCAAAGGACTCCATGAGCGCGAGGGGACCCACGAGGGAGACACTGACCCTCTCCGGCGAGATAGCAACACCAAGACCGGGGTCCGGACCCAGAATCCGTGGCTGCCAGGGGACTGTCAGGGTGGTAACGACAGGCTCAATGTCGATCTCAACCAAGACGTTCTGGGTATCGATCAGCGTGGTCCCTCGGGGAACAAGCAGACCTACCCGCTGCACGATATCACCTTTGGCATCGGAGACATCCACCGGCACTGTGCTGACGAAACCGGGAAGGTCGGCAACGATTCCTGGTGGGCCAAACAGCGTGACCCGCTGCGGTTCAACTGAATAATCGGTCATCCGGTAGCCGGCCGCAATGGTGCCGGTGAGATTGACCGTGACAAAGAGTTCGGCGTATTGCTCCGATTTGGTGATTGGAACAGTAGCCAGGATCTCAGGGGGATCTGGATCGACTCCGGTCACCACCCGGCCGTCGGCATCCCACAGACGTACGATCACCCTCTCCTGGACCCGTTCCCGTGCCCCTTCGATGGAGAGCTGGATCCGCGCTTCGGATACCAGATCTACCCTGGAGGCCGGTCCTTGAAACGACACTACCGAGGGTTCAATCAGCAGTGCTCCAGCCACGTGGCCGAGCGCGGGTTCGCCGATGAGGGTTGGCGTTATCGGGAGTTGGACGCTCCGGTATTCCTCCAGACGGATGGAGATAGTGTCGATGTCCTGCTCGACAACGCTGACGAGATGGTTGCTCACCGAGACGGCAACGCCCACTTTGGCGCCGCCCAGCGGAACGGTCGAAAGATCGACAACGGCAGAAAAGTCATCGACCTGCAGCGCGGCCAGTGTTTGCAGTGGGCCGCGGATTATGACCTTGATGGAATCATCTGGTACATTGGTCAACACAGTGCCGGGAGGCTGGTTGAGCATCAACACCGGCACAGGCTCCCGATATGGCTGCTCTACAATCGGGTTGGTCTCCTGGATGGCAACGAACCAGACGAACAGGGCCAAGATGATGGACAATGCCACGGTGCTCAGGTTATTGACTAGCCCACGAAACACTCGTCACTCCAGAAACAAGACAACCGATAGCCTGCCATCGGATGGTCTCAAGGGGGCCCAGGCGGCGTTTCCAGGCGTCTGCGCCCAAACGGCAGCCACGCCGGCCAATTGCGCCGGATTCGCGGCTGATAGAAAGCCCGCAGTATGGTTTCCAGGCGACTGGCGTCAAGCCGACGAATCATCCGGCCGTTATGGGCCACGGCGATCTGGCCGGTCTCTTCGGACACCACAACCGCAATCGCGTCGCTCACCTCGCTGATCCCCAACGCTGCCCGATGGCGCAGTCCCAGGTGCCGTTCGCCGCCGTGTACCTTGCCGGCCGATAGAGGCATGACGCACCCGGCCGCCATTACCCTGCCATTGCTCGTGAGTACCGCGCCATCGTGCAGTTCGGTACTGGGATAGAAGATGGTCTCCAATAACTGGCGCGACAGCTTGGCGTCAACCGCCGTGCCGGTGTCCAGATATTCTTGCAGCCCAGTATCGCGTTCCAGGACAATCAGCGCCCCGTGTCGCCGTTCGGAAAGGCGCTGGCAGGCTTGAGCAATACCAAAGATGAATTCCCCTTCCTGATCCTCCCTAAACCCGCGGAACAGGGAACCAGCCTGCCCCAATCGCTCAAACGCCCGGCGCAGCTCTGGTTGGAAGATGATGGGCAGGGCAAGCAGCAGGGCAGGAATGGTCTTGCCGATCAGCCAACCGAATGCGGGCAGTGCTACCACAGACGTTAAGGATAACACAACCAGTACAATCAGGATCACTCCACGCAGGAGCTGCACACCCCGTGTGCCCTGAATGAGGACAAGCAACAGATAGAAGACCAGAGCTACCAGAAGGATATCGACGACGTTTGTCCAAGTAATCGTCTGAACCAGATACCACAGCTCGTTCAATCTGCCCCCGTGATCCGCTCCAAGAGTTGGTTGTAGCCCTCTGCATCGGCCGGCTGAAGCGACAGGATAGCCCGGATCGTGTTGGCGGCTACACCCCGCAATCCGGCATCCAGTTGCAGCTCTCCCAACCGGTCCAGGTGCTCAATCGCCTTTTCCCGTTCGCCTGCCTGGGCATACGCGGCCGCCAGCCGGTTCAGCAACCCCAGATTGTCCGGTTGCTGGGAGATCATTTCGTTGAGAATGGCAAGGATCTTTTTGGTGAGGCCCTGCGAAGCCAGGCCCGCCAAGAAGCGATCCAGTTCCGCCAGCGCTTCGTGCGACTGGGCCAGCCTGAACAATAGCTCCACCAGGGTAACGCTCGCCCGCTCATCATCGGGAGCGAGCTGGATGATTTGATGGTAGGTCCGCGCGGCGTCCCGCCAACTCAGACGCTGCATATCAATATCTGCAATCCGGTGGAGGATATGGTGTCCCCACTGCTTCTCCGGCGACCCGCGGGGCGCCAGTTGAAGCGCATCCTGATACTTATCTCGGGCCTTGTCTACCTGCGCCAGTTGATAGTATGCCTCCGCCAATGCCATCGAATGATCCAACGCTCGATCAATCTCGCCATGGCGCTTGAGCATCTCGATCAAGCGACTGCGCAGAACCATATCCAGCGGGGCCAGTACCGTGGCGCGCTCGAGAGCATCCATCGCCCGGGTGGGGTCTCCTCGTGCGCGATACACCCGGGAGACGGTGACATACTTTTTTCCCGACGCCTCAATCTGTCCCCGCTGTTCCAGTAGCCGCGCCAACCAAAGATGAGCCGGCAGGTAAAAGGGAGCCAACTGCACTGCCTGATAGCACTCTTCCAGCGCAGTGTCAAGCCATCCGCGCCGCGAGTATTCATTGGTCATGGAAATCGATTCGAGCAACTGCTCCGAGCCGGGCACCGCCAGAATCTCTGCCAGGCTCATTGTTTGCCCTTCGGCGGCCAGCCCGTCCAGCCTTTGCCGAGCATCCTTGACCTTATCCTCCCACCCCTTGGTGCTGAGGAACTCGGCCAAGGCGGTAGTGAAGGCTACCGCCTGCTCCTGTTCGCCTTTGACAGCGTAGGTCTCGGCCAGGCTTTCGTATAGGAGAACCAGATCCCCAACCTGCTCTCTCTTGACCGTGCGCATGTCCACGATCTTGGCAACCTCGATAAAGTGGGTCAGCGCCTCGTCGAATCTGCCTTTTGCCCGAAAGCATTCGCCGAGCGCGAAATGACTGGCGAGGGTGTACTCGAGGTCTTGAAGAGAGATCTCAAGCTGCTCAATGGCCTCGTCTATGCGCAGCCGCTCCTGGTACAAGAGCCCCAGGTTGAAATGCGCCGCCGGCTGGCGCATGCCCCCCCTGATCGCCTGCTCATAGGCATCAATGGCCTCATCGATTTCACCCCTGGTCTGGTATTCAATCGCTTTGCTGATGAGCGAGTCCCGATCCGATTTGCTGAGTTCAGCGCCAACGCCGGCCGAGTTCTCCTCAAAAACGAACTCTGCGAGGTCGGCCAAGGCTGCTTGTCGAGCGTCTTCAACCGGGCTCCCACCTTCCTCTTCGGCCGGTGCGGTGCCAGTGGGCCAGCCGGCAGCCTCATCTCCCTCGAGAGATTGAGCGGCCGAGCGCAACGCCCTGGCAAGAGATGAATCGCTGACGATTTGCGTTTCCGCAACGGGCACAGACGACGGAGCGGGTTGTTCCGGCACTGGCCGTCCTCGCCGCAAAAGAGCGACCGCCGCCAGTACGTCAGAGTTGTCGGGATCCAGGTCGAGTGCTGCCTGGCAGACGGCGGCCGCCTGGGGAACATCTCCGCGCGCCTGGTAGATGCGGGCCAGCGCCAGATGCTCCCGGATCGAATCACGTAGGCGCCCCTGCTTTTGGTAGATGATCACGAGCCGCTGTCGGGCGCCCAACAGGCCAGGGTCCAACTGGGCTGCTCGCTCCCAGTTGGAGATGGCGCGATCGAGGCTGCGGTCTCGAAGATGAATCTCAGCCACCGCCATGCAGGTCCGAGCCGCCTGGTCAAGCTGCCCAGTCCGCTCAAAGACATCTGCGACATGGCCCAGCATCACCACATCAGTGGGGTCGAGCCGAGCTGCCTGCTGATACATCCGAAGGGAATCGGTGTACTCGGCCAACTCCATGTATGCCTGGCCCAACCGCGCATGCACCACCGGATCATCGGGACGCTCAACTCGAGCGATCCCAAACTGGGCAATAGCCTCGGCCCAATCGTTATCCCAGGCGAATTGCGCACCTTTGCGCATCGCTTCATCATAGCGCTGATGGTCTGTCGCCACCTCGCATCTCCTTCCAGCCGCCCGGATCGGCAACCGCTTTCTATGCCATCAGTTCTACCAGGATCGCCTTCTGAGCATGGAGCCTGTTCTCCGCCTGGTCAAACAGAACTGAGTGAACGCCATCCGCAACCTCATCGGTGATCTCCTCACCTCGATGGGCCGGCAGACAGTGCATGACGATCACCTTCGCACCAGATCCCCTGAGCAAGGCCTGGTTGACCTGGTACGGTGGAAACACCTGACGCCGGCTGGCCGCCTCCTCCTCCTGCCCCATGCTTGTCCAGGTATCGGTATAGATGACATCGCTGTCAGCCACTGCTGCGATGGGGTCAGTCAGCACGGCGACAGAGCCGCCGCTTTCGGCGGCGAACTGCTCTGCCAGAGCGACGTACTGAGCCTCGATGGCATATTGGGGCGGCGTGGCAATGGCAACATGAGCACCCAGCTTGGCTGCCCCGAACATCAAGGTCCGTGCCACGTTGTTTCCGTCGCCCACGTATGTGATCTTGATGCCCGCGATGCGGCCGTGCTTTTCCAGAATTGTGAGGAGATCAGCCATGCCCTGGCAGGGATGACTAGTGTCAGAAAGGCCATTGATGACCGGAACAGCCGAGTACCTGGCCAGGTCTACAACGTCATCGTGGGCAAAGACACGCGCCATAATGCCATCCACGTAGCGAGACAGAACTCGAGCGACATCAGCCACACTCTCGCGCTCCCCAAGTCGGATCTCATTTGGCGAGAGAAAGAGCGCCTGCCCTCCCAGGTGTATCATCGCCATGTCAAAGGAGACCCGGGTACGAAGCGAGGGTTTCTGAAAAACCATGCCCAGCGTCTTGCCACCCAGTTGCCGCGTGTTGCCCCCAGCCTTCCACTCCTCTTTCAGCTCAATGGCCAAGTCCAGCAGATGCTCAATCTCCGCCCTTGTCAGGTCAACCAAACTAAGAAAATGCCTCACGGAAGCCTCCTGAATTCGCGTGACATCGTTGCCGCGGACTGGGCCAAGTATAGCACAGGAGCATCTCGGCGCAATCATTTGGCACTCGATAAGAAACATCTTTCTGCCTTGAACGGTGAATCAAGTTCGGAGCGGTCACAAGAATGCCAAGTTGTCTGTGAACACGTGCCTGGGGAACGAGCTCGTCGGAGCCGGGCAGACGCCGACCAGGACCAGGGCCGGGGCCTATGACATCTCTAGCCAATTGGCCCCCACCGCGGTATCCACCTTTAGGGCGGCCCGCAGATCATAGGCCTTTTCCATTACCTCCACCGCAAGTGCTCTGACAGGCTCGACCTCCTCCTCTGGCACTTCCATCACGAGTTCGTCATGCACCTGCAGGATCATTACGGCCCGACATTCCTCACGCTGCAAAGCCCGATTCAAGTCGATCATGGCAACCTTGATGATGTCGGCCGCGGTCCCCTGGATGGGAAAGTTCACCGCTTCGCGCTCGGCCCGCTGACGGGCCAGAGCCGAGGTCCGGCCGCGAGCTTGCTGCTGTAGGGCCGGGAAATAGCGTCTGCGCCCCATGACTGTCTCCACCCAACCACGCTCGGTCGCCTGCCGGATAGTATCATCCAAATAACCACGGACGAGAGGGTAACTGTCGAAATAGGCCTTGACGAACTGCTCTGCCTCGGCCAGCGTCAGATCCGATTCCCGCGCGAGCCGGAATGCGCTCATCCCGTAGAGCAGACCAAAGTTGACGCTCTTGGCAAACCGGCGCTGGTCCTTGGTCACGTGGTTGAGCGGGATGCGGTACACAGTAGAGGCAGTGGTGGCGTGGATATCCAACCCCTGGCGGAAGGCTTGCAGCAGGGCCGGGTCCTGGCAGATGTGGGCCAGCACACGAAGCTCGACCTGAGAATAGTCGGCCGCCACCAAGCGCCATCCAGGCCGAGCGACAAAAGCTCGCCGCACCCGCCGTCCCAACTCGGTGCGAATGGGGATGTTCTGCAAGTTGGGATGTGAGGAGGCGATCCGGCCGGTGATCGCGCCGGCCTGGTTGTAGGAGGTATGAATCCGCCCTGTGTCCGGGTTGACCATCTTGGGCAGTGCGTCCACATACGTCGACTTTAGCTTGGCTATACCACGGTGTTCCAGGATCAGGTCCACTATTTCGTGGCTTCCCGAGAGCGATTCCAGGACGGCCGCAGCAGTGGAGTAGTGTCCTGATTTTGTCTTCCTGAGCCCTTTGGTCGGCAAGCCTAGCTCCTCAAAAAGGACCTTGCTCAATTGTTGAGTGGAGCCGATGTTGAATGGCCGCCCGGCGAGTTTGTGGATCCGGCTCTCAAGCGTCTCCAACTTGGCGGCCAGGTCAACCGACATTTGGGTCAGCACGTCCGCCTCCAGCTCCACCCCAGTCTGTTCCACCTGAGAGAGGACGGGAATCAGAGGCATCTCGACGGTGGAGAAAAGGGGCCAGAGTTGCTTCTCCTTGAGTTCGGGCGTTAGCTTTTCCATCAACCGGTGCGGCATGTCAGCGTCGGCGGCCGCATAGGGGGCGGCTTGATCGATGGGAACCTGAGCCATGGTGATCTGCCCGGCTCCCCGGCCAATGAGCTGCACGATTTCTGTCATCTCCACCCCAAGGCGGGTCCAAGCCTGGTTCTTCAATCCCAAGCCCCGACTGGCCGGCTCCAGCAACCAGGCCGCGAGCATGGTGTCAAAGGTGATCGGGGTCACGGTCAGACCGTACCGTTGAAGCATCGTCAGGTCGTATTTAGCATTGTGCGCGATCTTGGGGATGGTGGGATCGGTCAGGGACGGCCGGAGAGCATCAATCACCTCAGAGAGAGGGAGTTGCCGGTTTGCATCCTCTGGCAATGCGTGCCCAACCGGGATGTAGTAACCTGTGCCGGGGGACGTGCTGACCGCCACACCGACGAGTTCGGCCACCATCTCCTCGGTGCCGGTCGTCTCGGTGTCAAAGCTGATGACCGAGGCCCCCGCCAGGTCCTCAATCAGCGCGTCCAGAGCAGTGCGATCGGTCACAACTACCGTCCGGGTAGGATCCGCGGTCGCGAGTGGGACCACATCGTCCCCGGGACCAAAGAGACTCAGTTGCTGCCCTCTCTGTGCGGTGACCGTCTCTCGAAAACGTGCGGCCAGCGACCGGAACTCGAGCACGCGCATCAGTTCAGCTACTCGCGTGCGGTCAAAATGAGAGGCACGGCACGCTTCCAGGTCCAACTCGATCGCCACGTCGGTGACAATGCGGGAGAGTCTCTGGCTGAGCAAGCCGTCTTCCCTGCCCTTGTCCAGTGCGTTTCGAAAACGAGCACTGTCAAGATCATCCAGGTGCTCGAAGACAGTCTCCAGCGTGCCATATTGCTGCAACAGCTTGGCGGCGGTCTTTTTTCCGACCCCACGCACGCCGGGGATATTGTCCGAGGGGTCCCCCACCATGGCCTTGTAATCCACGATCTGGTCCGGCCGGATGCCGTATTGGGCCTCGACGGCGGCCGAGTCGTACTCTACTGTTCCCTGGCGGCCGGCCAGCAGGATGTGGGTGTTCTCATCAACCAGTTGGAGCAAGTCGCGGTCACCGGTCACGATGCGGACCGGCACCCCTTGGGCGGTCGCCTGCCGGGCGATTGTCCCTATCACATCGTCCGCCTCGTATCCTTCTTTTTCCAGAACGGGCACCTCAAACGCCGCCACTACCTCACGGATACGATCCACCTGTATATGCAGTTCTTCCGGTGTCTTGGCCCGCGTTCCCTTGTACTCGGGAAACATCTCGTGCCGGAATGTCTTGCCGATGTCAAAACTCACCGCCAGGTATTCGGGCGGATCGGCCGCCAGAATGATATCCATGAGAGCGCGGGTGAAACCAAAAGTTGCATTCGTTGGCTCGCCCGCGCTGGTGGCGAATGAATCCAGCGGCAAGGCATAGAACATCCGATACGCCAGTGCGTGGCAATCAATGAGAATCAGCTCCTTCTTGGGCATCGGATATCCTTTCGGGCTGAGCCGGGCGGGGTGTCCAGAACAAAGAGCAAAAGCACCCCATGTCGCGCGTATTATAGTCAATAGCGCCATGTTGACCAATACTGGCACCGATTCCGGCGGCACGGAGATCAGCGCCGGATGGACAACCGGCCCGGATTGGCGCACAGATAGCGGGAGTGCTGAGAACCAGACAAGATGCCGTGCACCCAGCAGTTCCGCGAGTGCGATTGGCTGCGGGGACCGTCTCCCAGCAATCTCAACAGAGGAGAGTGAGGAAAAACGCGCTGTCAAACCAAATGGAGAGCCGCGTTCGTCATGAACCGGTGGGTCGCGGTACGGGTTCGGGGACTGTGATCGGCCGCCTCGGGTGGATGCTTTTCTACGCTATCGGCAGGGTGCGTTTGGCCGCCTTGCGTGAACGTGTTACAATTGCGCCTTGGCCGGGACGAAAAAGAGGACAGAACCAGCATTGGACGAAGAAACAATCCGCGAG
>WSZX01000120.1 GCA_013139935.1 Ardenticatenales bacterium | reverse complement strand
TCGAACGCCAGGTACACCAGGTCAACGGCTTCCTGGACGGTTGCCGGCGCCAGCACCAGCGGATGGAAATCCCCGTGTCCGCTGGCTTTTGTCACCTGAAAATAGTCGCTCTGGCTGGGCTGAATGTTTCCCAGACCGGGGCCGCCGCGCATTATGTCCACCAGCACAACCGGCACCTCGGAGGCGGCGATGTAAGACAGTCCTTCCTGCATCAAGCTGATGCCCGGGCTAGAAGAGGAAGTCATCACCCGCACGCCGGTGCAGGCCGCTCCATAAACCATGTTGATGGCAGCCAGTTCGCTCTCCGCCTGGAGAAAGGCGCGTCCCAGTTTGACCATCCGGAGGGAGAGATACTCCAGCAGTTCAGTCTGGGGCGTGATCGGGTAGCCGAAATAGGCTACCAGTCCGGCCCGGACCGCTGCTTCGGCCAGTGCTTCGTTTCCCTTCCATAGCTCTTTCGCCATTATGCTCTCCTACCTGCTGCGAGCTGGAACCTGACGGTAGACGGTAATGCACACATCGGGACACATGACGGCACACAGGCTGCAGCCGGTGCATCGATCCATGTCCGTCACCTCGACCGGCAAGTACCCGCGCTCATTCAGCCGGGAGGAGACGACGAGGATTTCGGGAGGGCATACTGAAATGCATAGCCTGCACCCTTTGCACCGGCCTTCATCGACTACAATCCTTCCTTTTGCCATGCACAGCCTCCAACAAACAGAAGAATGATCCTGCGGTTAACCCTGTGTCTTGCTGCCGGAGAAACAGGGGACGGTCCAGAGCCCCGAGGTACGACAGATCTGCGGCGGCTCGCCATCCGGAGATGCGCCTTTCTCTAATCATCCAGATCCAGATGGAGGAACCAGTCGAATGCCAATGCGAATTGTATGTCATTTCCAGAATTGCGCCATGCCAAGTCACACTAGGAACACCCTGACCAACCTCATGAGGGCGATGGCCGGAGGCGGATTCGGGCCCGCGGGCCCGGACGCCGTCCCGCATTGCGCATCAGAGATGACGGAGGGCAAAGCTAACTAGAACAGTGCTACCCAAAGCTCGGCATGAGAGAGTGTAGAAAAACAAGCGAGACGCCGTCGTCACAGCCCCTTTTTCAACACCCTCCATGAGGCGCTTTACAGGCGACCGGCAATATGCTAAAGTTGATCATCGTGCGCATCGTCATCCTATCCCGCCAGGCCAACCTATACAGCACGCGCCGCCTGATCCAGGTAGCAGAGCAACGCGGTCACATGCCCGAAATTGTGGACCCGCTGAGCTGCACCATCGAGCTGAACCAACTTTCGGCGCCGGGGGAACAGTGTATTGATCCAACCCGGACGGCCGTCATTCCCCGGATTGGCGTATCAATCACCGAGTTTGGCTGTGCCGTAGTGCGGCAGTACGAGCAATGGGGCGCCTGGCCGCTCAACCCGGCGATCGGTATTGCCCGCTCGCGGGACAAGCTGTTGAGTATGCAGTTGCTGCACGGGAGACGCATCCCGGTGCCGCGAACAGCGATGGTAGGTCAGTCCCGAGGGTTGGAGCAGGCTATAGAGGCAGTGGGAGGATTGCCGGTAGTGCTCAAGCTGCGCCGCGGGACTCAGGGCAGAGGGGTAGTCCTGGCATTCAGCCGGTTAGCCGCTCGCCGGGCTTTTGCCGCGCTCAGCGGCTTTCAGCAGTACACGCTGGTTCAAGAGTACGTGGCCGAAGCGCGGAACCGGGACATCCGGGTGATCATAGTAGGGCAGGAAGCGGTCGCCGCCATGGAGAGAGAGGCCGCACCGGGCGATTTCCGCGCCAATCTGCACCTCGGGGGAACGGCGCGGTCAATCCCGCTGGAAGATGGGATCCGAGAGCTGGCAGTCAAGGCCGCCCAGATCCACGAACTGTCCTTTTGCGGAGTGGACCTGATCATGACCAAGAACGGACCGGCCGTGCTTGAGGTGAACTCTTCTCCCGGACTGCGGGGAATCGAGACCGTCACCGGGACGGATGTGGCACAGGCGGTGATACGGCACGTGGAGAAGACACTGGGAACCGGCGCCGAGCAGCGGGAGAGCGATGCTGCCTGAACAAGTGATAACCTTGCCTACCCCCAGATTGAGCGGGGCTGTCTCGGTGGAAGAAGCGATAGGCACGCGACGAAGCATACGCTCCTTTGACCGCCGGAAACTCTCCTGGGAGCAGATCGGGCAACTCGCCTGGGCCGCTCAGGGAATCACCGGAGACGATCGTCGCTGGCGAGTGGCTCCATCGGCGGGAGCGCTTCACCCGCTGGAGCTTTATGTGCTGTTCTCCGACAGCTCGTACCACTATGATCCTGTGACTCACAGCCTGCGCTTCCACCAGACGGTAGATCTATCCGAGGTGGCGGACGCCGCCCTCAAACAACCGTTCATCGCCCAGGCGGCCTGCGTCTTTGCGTTTTCAGGCCGCGTCACCCTAACCGCTAAAGTGTACGGAGAACGCGCGCTGCGGTATGTCTGCATGGATCTGGGCCACGCCGCCCAGAACCTGTTGCTGCAGGCAGCCGCGCTGGGTCTGGCGGGAACTCCGGTGGGCGCCTTTGACGACGCGGCGTTGCGCTTCGCGCTCAAACTCTCGCCGGGAGACGAACCCCTCTATCTGGTACCGGTTGGCTATCCAAAGTAGTTGTTCAAAAACAACTTGGCCTATTGCGGACGACGCAGAGTGCACCTGATTCCGCATTCAAAGCGGTAAGTAACAAGTGCGAAGCGATCTCCGGCCGCCGTCGCGACCGCCAACTGAGTTCAGTGCCCAAGCCTGGCGTTGCCGTGCCCATTGCGACGAGGGCAGATATGCCCTTCCGGATCAATCAACTCACCGCACAGGGAGCAGGCCGGCCGGGCCTCGTTGACGGCTGCCAGCGCCTGATTGCGCAGTACCCACATCTGTTCGCGCGTTCCCCAGAAACGAACCGTGGGGACATCCTGGCCGTCCTCGATCTCTTGGCGCACCATCGCATAGGCAACCAGCACAATCAGATCCGCCTCACTATCATAGGCCAACCCCATATGCCCCACTCGAAACAATGGATCGATCGGTTCCCGGAGTCCCATGTCTGGCGGAGGCGAGACGGCCGCGAGTAGGCCCCGGTCGGCCTCTGGAAAATCCGCCATCAAGGCATCCAGGCCAGAGACCAGAGCCAGGGCATGCTCCTTCTCGATGACCAGGGTCACCAGGCGCGTCTCTCGGCCGGCTTGAAGGTAAAA
>WSZX01000468.1 GCA_013139935.1 Ardenticatenales bacterium | reverse complement strand
CCTGCTGGCAACCTATCACCAGGATAACCCGCTCAGGCCAGGTATGATGCGGGAAGAACTCAAGAGCCGGCTGCGATTGAGCGCCAAGGAGTTCAATGGTTTCATGGAACTGGCAGCGCAGCAGGGCGGCCTGCAGGATGAGGGAGTACTCGTCCGCCTGCCTCACCACGAGATCCGCTTCACGCCGGAGCAGCAAGCGGCAGTCGAGCAGCTAATGCAGCGTTTCCATGCCGACCCTTTTGGAACGCCTTCTTACAAAGAGTGTGTCAGGGCCGTGGGGGATGATGTGCTGGGCGTGCTGGCCGGCCGGGGCGAGTTGGTGCAGATCAGCCCAGACGTGCTCTTTCTCGCCGACACCATAGACCAGGCAGTGAAGGCCGTTCGCCGCTTTGTAGCCGAGCATGGCTCCATCTCTGTTGGCGAGGCACGCGACCTGTTCCACAGTAGCCGCAAGTATGTCCTGAGTCTCCTGGAATACCTGGATCAGGAGGGGGTCACCAGGCGGGAGGGAGACGCTCGGGTCATGGTTGGGTAGATGGCCCAGGCAGGAGCTTGACCCTCTGACTTGCCTTCCAGTCTTGTTCGCAGAACCGGGATTTCAGGGTCGCAGTGGGTACATTCATAGGAATGGCGTCGAGAAACCGCTAGTACGCTGTCCCCTGTGCATTCCCACTCCTACATCTCTCTCCTCGCGCAGCGCGCCGTTTATTCACACCCTCCGAAAGCTCTCCTGATCCAGCACAACGACCGACTGCTTGCGGGGGCTGAGCGCTCGTGGTTCAAGTGCCGTGCCGGATGCAGAGACCAACCATCGCACCGCCCGATCCAGAACCGGGCTCTCCTGTCCGAGCCCACAGCCCCGAACGACGACGCCCGCACCAACACACGCGGGTGTATCGCCCGTCTGCCAGACACCCTGGAAGGGGTCGAAAACCGCAAGGACGCCGTTCCCTCTGCAAGAGGGAAACTGCTTGGGGGCAGACCAGATAGGCCCGCCGAACAGTGACGGGGCCCATGACAGAACGCAAGGGGCAGCATGATGCCAACATCACCGATTAGCACGATGAAAGCAAGAAGGGTATCATCTTTCCCGACAAAGAGCTTGATCAACTGTCCAGTGAGGAGGGCAACATGGACCCGCGGACGCCGGTTATTGTAAGCGCAGTACGGACCGCCATTGGCGGATTTGGTGGAACGCTGGCCAGCGTTCCAGCGGTCGACCTCGGCGCGGCCGCCATCAAAGGAGCGGTGGAACGGATCGGAATAGACCCCTACTCTATCGACGAAGTGTTAATGGGGCAGGTGGTCCAGGCAGGTAGTGGACAGGCTCCCGCCAGGCAGGCAGCGATCACGGCGGGCCTGCCGGCCGACCATATCCGTGCTACGACGGTGAACAAGATCTGTGGGTCAGGCCTCAAGACGATGATGATGGCCGCCTCTATGATCAAAGCCGGAGACGGTGACATTTTTGTGGCGGGGGGGATGGAGAGCATGAACCAATGCCCGTACCTGATGCGCAAAGGGCGTACTGGTTATCGGCTGGGGCACGACACGCTGTATGATGCGCTGGTCCTCGACGGATTGTGGTGCGCGTTTGAGAACCAACACATGGGCAACTCGGCCGAATGGATTGCCCGCGAGTTCGGCTTGACCCGCAGGGAAGCAGACGAGTATGCCTATGGCAGTCAGACAAAGGCGGCCGCCGCCCAAGCTGCCGGCAGATTCGAGGCCGAAATCGTCCCCGTGATGGTGCCGCAGCGTAGAGGAGACCCGATCCGTTTCGATGCGGACCAGGCCATTCGATCGGACACGACGATGGAAAAGCTGGCCACGTTGCGCCCGGCCTTTCAGAAAGACGGAATGATCACTGCCGGCAACGCGCCCGGCATCACTGATGGCGCAGCAGCAACTGTCATCATGGCACTGGAAAGGGCAGAAGCGCTGGGGGTTGCGCCTATCGCTGCCATCACTGGCTACTCCCAGGCCGGAGTCAAGCCACTGGAGATCTTTACCTCTCCCATCTTTGCCGTCCGCAAGCTGATGGAGCAGACGGAGGCTGCAATTGATGACTATGATCTGATCGAAGCCAATGAAGCCTTTGCCGTTCAGTGCCTGGCTGATGGCCGGGAGCTAGGGTGGGATTGGGACCGGGTCAACGTCAACGGTGGTGCCATCGCCCTGGGACACCCAATTGGCTGTTCCGGGACCCGGGTCGCTGTAACCTTGATATACGCGCTTCAGGATCGCAATCTTACGACGGGCCTGGCGACGCTCTGCCTGGGCGGGGGCGAAGCGGTAGCAATGAGTATTGAGTTGATCAAATGAGGAGGGTTCTCAACCTCGCCTGGTATGATACAATAGCGCGGCGACACAGAGGTGCTCAAGGAGGAAACCCAACATGAGAATGTCCCGGCTGTTTAGTCAGACCTTGCGCCGTCCCCCAAGTGAGGCCGAGATTTCCAGTCACCGCCTGCTTCTTAGGGCTGGGTACATCCGGCAGCTCGGAGCGGGGCTGTTCAGCCAGATGCCGCTGGGCAAGCGATCACTGGTCAAGATTGAAGACATCATCCGCGGGGCAATGGACGCCATTGGCGGGCAGGAGATGGAGATGCCAGTGGTCAACCCGGCCGACGTCTGGAAAAAGACCGGACGCTGGTACGAGATCGGAGCCGAGATGGCCCGTTTTGTGGACCGGGTGGGGCGGGATATGGTCCTGGCCATGACCCACGAAGAGGTCGTCACTGACATCGCCCGGCACGAGATTCGCTCCTACCGCCAGCTCCCGCTGCTGGTCTACCACATCCAGACCAAGTTCCGCGATGACCCCAGGCCGCGCGCCGGCCTGATCCGGGTGCGCGAATTCCGCATGAAAGATAGCTATACCCTGGACCGCAGCTGGGAAGGACTGGACAAGCAGTACCGGGCGCACTATCAAGCCTACTTTGACATCTTTAACCGTTGTCTCGTCCCGTGCATTGCAGTGAAATCGGATGTGGGCATGATGGGCGGAAAGCTGGCCCACGAGTTCATGTACCTGGCGCCGATTGGCGAAGACAGTCTGGTGCTCTGCGATAATTGTGGCTATTCATCCAATCGCCAAGTCGCTCCATTCGTGAAAGAGACGCCCCCAGCCGAGCAAGCGCTCCCGTTGGAAGAGGTCTACACTCCGGACTGCAAGACCATCGCCGGACTCGCCGAATTCATGGGAATTCCAGAGAACAAGACGGCCAAGGCAATCTTTCTGATTGCCACCGTGGCCGAGGACGAGCAAGACGTGGAGAAATTCGTGCTGGCCATCCTGCGCGGGGATATGGAGCTGAACGAAACCAAGCTGACGAATGCGCTCCGTGCCAAAGAG
>WSZX01000422.1 GCA_013139935.1 Ardenticatenales bacterium | reverse complement strand
CCGGCGAGGGGCTTGGGGTAGACGTAGAACGGCGCGCAAAAGGCGATCAGGGCGAGACCCAGGTCCAGGCGCCAGACGATGAGCAGAAGGAGGGCCAACCCAGTGACGATGTTGAGCAGGAGCCAGGGAGAGACGAAATAGAGGGCGGCAACGGCCGCAATCAGCAGCGTCTGTTGGCCATCGCCCAGCCGGCGCAGAGGGCCGCCGAGAGGCTGAAGCCACGCCAGCCACCCGGTGGCAGCAAAGAGGGCCGCCACCGCAGCGGTCAATCCCAGGTAGCCGGCGTCACCAAGCCGCGCGCACCCATCTTGGAGCGCTCGGCCCCATGTTCCCCAGCCTGCCCCGCGGCCGGTCCAGTAGGCGGCGGCCGCCAATCCGATGGCAGCCGCACTCAGTAGGGCGATGGTGCGGCGCAAGGGTCGCTCGTCTGGGATATTCGCGGCGCTGAACCCGACCAGAGCCCATTGGTCCCAGCCTCGGTCTGCTGTGATCTCGGCCGTGTGCCGGCCGGGGCTCAGGTGGCGAGCCACAGGAATGGTGACCACGTCGTTGGTGCTCCGATCAGGTGACGTGAGGCAGAGGTAAGTGCCACGGTCGTCAGCCGGGAGTGCATTGGCCGGCTCACCATCCACACTGACGTAAAAGTGGGCCCGATAGTCGCCCCGCCGGACACGCAGTCCAAAGTCGGTCCCTTGAAATGTTATCTGAACGCGATCCCCACTTGCACCTGCATCAGCACCAAAGCTGGGGTTGAATCGCCAATTGCCGGTGTAGGTCTGATGGGCGGACCCGGGGGCAGGTGACTGGAAACTCGGAATCGGATCAGGGAAGCGGGTGGCGAGCAGTGAGGAACGGGGGGAACCATCCGGCGCGATGAGGGCAAAACCCCACCGCGGATCGTCTGCAGCGGCGGCAGGCGCGTAAGCCTCCAGGAACAGGATGCCAGCCCAGGGCCATTCGTCCACTGCGCGCTGATATGCAGCCCGGGTATTGGCCGCCTGGGTTGTTTCGTCGACGTGGCCCCAGATGCCTGGCCGTCCGGTCCAGCCGTCTGGCAAGGCGTTCCAGCCGAAATTGCCGGCCCATAGCGCCGAATCTCCATCACCGTGAGCTTCCATCACTTCGCGGAGCAGGACAAAGCGGGAAAAGTTGAGGACGTCGCGTGATACCTGCCGGTCATCAGGGCCGCTATCAAAGCCGTAGGGCTTGCCGGCCGCCACGTCAAAATAGGCATCCGCCCCCAATTCGTATAGGGCGTCCAGATAGTCAATGTCGCTGAGGTTGGCTGGACCGCGTTCCACGGTCGGGGCCAGAGCAGCCGCCACGATGACGGCGCCGGCGTCGGCGGCCGTGATGGCATCGTGGGCGGCCGCCAGCAGGGCAGCGTACTCGGCCGGATTGACCGGTTCCCATCCCCAGTGGCTTCCCAGATTCGGCTCATCCCATATCTGGTAAAAGTCAACCCGGTCCCCAAAGCGGGCGGCGAACTGGCCGGCCCAGTCAGCGAACATCTGTGGATCGGCCGGGGGCGCATACTGACTGGCGGGGTTGCCATCAAGCAGCGGAACGACGTTGAGGCCAGCCTCAATGGCGGATTCGAGCAGATGATCCAAGTCATCCCACACACCGTTGCCCTGGCCCGGCCGGATTATTGACAGCGCCCCATCGTTGTTCCAGGGTATGGGCTGTTTGATCCAGCGAAAGCCTGCAGCAGCGATTCGGGCCAGAGCAGTGTCGCGCTCAAGATCATCCCAGCCCAGCATCTCGATGTTGATGCCGAATGGGGATGCTGTGCCAGGCGAGTTCGCACCTTGAGCTGCAGCGCAGCCGATGCAAGGGCCTGGCAGTTCTCGCGGCGCGCCACGGGTATGGAACTGGTGGCGCGCCGTCTGGATCAAAATGGAGGCAAGGGCTAGAATGCAGAGGACAGCCAGGAACACAGAGAGGATTCGGCGCTGATCGGGCGACATGCTCATCTTGGTAGGAAGCCGGTCAGGTCCAGTCCCGGCATCGACTGCTTCTGGGCCGTCTCCCCGGATGTCCAGGTCGGGTTGCTGTTGATCCCGTCGCCGGTCAGGGGGCGGGCGCTGCCGTCGGCCGTCGCGACCAGATAGAGATTGCTATTGTAGATGAGAGCGATCTGGTCGCCTCCGGGCGACCAGGCTACCGGCTGAGGACGGAGACCAATCTCGCCGGCCGGGGGAAACAGGGAACGAAAATCGCTGCCATCGCGATCCATGACGGCGAGTGTGTATCGGGTAGTTGCGCTCTTGGACGGATCGGTGGCCTGGAGGAATGCGATCTGGCTTGCGCTTTCTTTGCCCACCTGATGCATTGGCGACCAGACCGGAAAAGCCCACATCCCCGTGCGGGCCGCAAGGCGGGCGGCGACCCAGCCGTCAATCTCCCATTGCCAGAGGTCAAACACTTGGCTATCCTCGGCCGCTTCTGGGCCGACCGGCGAGCCGTGTACCACTGCGGCGACAAAGAGGCTGTCCGGCGACCAGGTAGGGATTGGGGTCCAGACCCAGTCGGCGTAGGTGTGAAAGACGCTATACTCGGCCAACGGTACGCGGCGGGTTGTGGTCACGTCGATGTATCCTACTTCGTCCGCCTGCCCGTAGGCAAGGTACCGGCCGTCTGGAGACCAGGCGTGGCTGGCTCCCCACCAGCCATAGATGCCGCCACTGGAAGGCTCTAGCAATTGGTTTGACTGAAAGCGTCCCTCCTCATTCCATTCGCCCAGCCACAGGTCATTGTTGGCCTCCCAACCGGGCGGTTGCGAGATCGGAGAAGCGGTAGAGTAGGCGATCTGCTCCCCATTCGGCGACCAGTCGGCCCAAAGCACACTTTCTACTTCAAGTGGTTGCGGTGGCCTAGGGCCGCTCGTTCGAGTCGTGCTGATCACCCACAGACTATTGAATGCTGGCAGCGTGGTGGCCTGAGTGTTAGTGGTCGGGAGTGAGTGACTGTACAGCAGACGGCGACCATCGGGAGCAAGGGAAAAGACCCGACCATCCAGGTCGCCGCTGCTGGTGACAGTGTCACGGTTGGCGCTGCTGACCCGCATCACCACCCCGTTTCCGCCGCTGATATAGGCCAGTGTTCCCCGAATCGGGGCGGGGCTAACCGTGCCCCTGGAACCAACCATCACGATCTCATCGGCCGCCGCCTCCAGCACGGTCCGCCTTGCCACCCGCCGGCTGACTTCCACTCCGTCGTGATACTCGATCCGGTAGACGATTTCTTCCAGCCCGGGACGGCCGGCCTGGAGCAGTCTACTTTCCCCTTCCGGCAGTCCCTCGCTGCGCACTAATTGCTTTCCATAGGCGGTTTCTGCTTGCTCGGCGTGGAACTGCTCAATCACGCGGATCACACTGATGACCATCCCCTCGTGCAACGCGAGATACTCGCCCGGTTCCACCCGATCCAGGTTGCCGAGGTGGATGTGGGCCTCAGCCAACGCATCGGCGACGGTAGCGGCCGAGGTTGTCAGTGAACGGGTTTCGCCGTCCGCTGCGAGGGTGACCGTGACCTCATTAGGGGGCGGGACGCTCAGGAGGGCTGTGCGACTGCATGCGCTCAACGCCAAGAGCAGAACCGCCAGCAAGGTTCCAACGCGCATGGGAAAATCGTACCATCAATTGAGTGGACGGTCAACGAAGAGGGTGGAGGGGAGGGTGTGCCAAATTGGGTCTGCCGCGGGTGGAGTGAGCGCTCTCTACTCCTATTCAGTCTTGGGGCCGGCTAGGCGCGCCAGTGACGCAGCGCTCGTGTCCGAGTGTCCGAACCCCAGGGAAACATGGTTGCACCTTGCTTCAAAGGGTAGTATCATTCGAACCAGTTTCCCGAGTCACGCTTGTTGAGAAATGAGGTTAGAGTGAAAACAGTCTTTGTGGAGGAGCTCCGGTCCGATGCGGACCTGTTTGACCAGCCCTTTGTGCTGCTGGACGTGACCCAACGCAAGACAAAAGACGGTCGGACATACATCCTGTTTGGCCTGGGCGACAATAGTGGCAAGATCGGCGGGGTCTATTGGAACGTGCCAGACGAAGTGGTGACGGATTGCCTCCCGGGCAAGGTTGTGCTTGTAACTGGAGATGTGCGACTCTATAACAAGCGGCTGCAAGTGGTGGCAGTGGACATGCAGCCTTTTGAGCCGGGAAGCATGGCCGATTTCATCCCTGCCAGCCGCAGAAACCAGGAAGAGATGATAGCCGAGTTGCGCCAGATCATTGCCGAACTGCGCCGGCCATTGCACCAACTTCTGACGAGTGTCTTGTTGGAACCGGCATTCTTGCGCCGCTTTGCCGACGCGCCTGCGGCCAAGATGATGCATCATGCTTATGTGGGGGGATTGCTGGAGCACTCGCTGGCGATGGTTCCCTTTTGCCGGCTAGCGGCCGAACGGTACGCGACGATTGATCGGGACATACTCATTGCCGGTGCCCTTTTGCATGATGTGGGCAAGGTTCATGCCTATGATCTCGGAGCAGCCTTCCTCATTACTGATGAGGAGAGACTCGTTGGCCACATCACACGCGGTGTGGTCATGGTGGAAAAGGCCATCGATGGCGTGACTGACTTTACCCCCGAACTGCGGCAACACCTGGTGCATCTACTCGTGAGTCATCACGGCACCCTGGAGTGGGGCTCGCCGATCCTGCCGCGCACACTGGAGGCAGTATTGCTGCACCAGATAGACCTGTTGGAAAGCCGGGTGCAAGGGTTCATTGATCACGTTTCGGCCGAGCCTGGAGACACCGCGTGGACCTCGCGTAGTCCGATGTTTGGCTGTGAACTGAAGCGGGGCTAGGTCCGCTAGCAGCGAATCAGGATCGCAGCCAGATCGCCGGTGCTGTGCAGCACCAGGTGGGCACCGGCGCGAACCAACTCGGCCCGTTGGCCAAAGCCACACAGAACGGCCGCACTCCATGCGCCTGCGCGTCGCGCCGCTCGGACGTCGACCGGTGTGTCACCTATCGTCAGGCAACGGCGGATCGGAACCCCCAGCTTGGTGGCCGCGAGGCGCAGCGGCGCGGGGTGTGGTTTGATCCGGCGGGTGTCCTGCCTACCAATGAAGCACTGAAGGTGACCGGCCATCTCCGGGTGGGAGCTCTGAAAGGCGGCAATATGCCGCCGGCCCCGGCTGGTGACGAGTCCCAGCTTGTAGCGGCCAGAGAGTTGTTCCAGCATGGCGGGGACTCGGGCAATAGGGCGGAAACTGGAAGGATGCTTGAGGCGGCCCCAGGCACGCAGTGTGTCGCCGGCGGCCGCTAGCGGGGCGTCAAGACCCAGCGCATCGACCAGGGTTAGGAGGGCGTTGCCGGGCGTTTCCGCCTGCATCATGGCCCAGCGGGCCCAGGGGGTCGGATCCTGATCGGGGAATAGCCAGCGCACCACTCTCAGGCAGGTCGCAAGGCGCTCCACGGCCTGATCATCGGTGTCCACCAGCGTGCCATCCAGGTCGAACAGGACTGCATCGATCGCGTCGCATCTTATCACGCGTACAGCCAGGCCAACAAGAGGGCAGAGACGGCAGGGACGGCCAGGTTGTCCAATCCCCAGGGGGAAATGGCTTCCGCCAGGGTTGCCACCGCGGCGGTGAGCAACGCCACACCGATGGGGTTGTCCGCTCCGAACACTACCAACACCGCCCAGGTGGTCAGGGCGCTCAGAACAAACATGGTTAGGCTGCCTTCCAGGCTGCGGATAGAACCAGCGACTGTGTAGAGGCGGCGACCGATCCGCCGCCCCACGACCGATGCCAGTGAATCCCCCCAGGTCAGGGGCATCAGACTCGCCACCAGCAACTCTGGCCGGTCCCAGAATACCCAGATAACGGCAATGAAGGAGAGAGGGAAGTAGATCGTGCCTAGGTTGGATCGGTCGGAGCTGGTCATCGCCTGGACCAGGCCATACTTCCAATCCAGGAAATTGATGATGACGAACGCTGCCGGCGGGATAATGGCCCATTCCCAACGGTCAAACACAAGCACAGCCAAGATGCTGTACATGCCCACGCTGATATGGATGAACTTGCGGGTGAAATCAGGACTAAAATCGCGCCAGCGGCGCATCCCCTCGCCCAGGCCGAGCATCAGGAAAACGTAACCAAATGAGAGCAGCAAAGCCAACCAAGGTGACATGGCACGATCCTTTCAAACACTGAGGTTGTTATAGAGCGACTCGAGAGTGAGATCGGGTACGACTGTTTGGTGGCAGGCGATTGTCAGGCTGGCGGCCGAGCATCCCAGTCGCATGGCTTCCGAAATGGGAATGTCGTTGAGGAGTGCAAAGATAATCGCGGCCGTGAGGGCATCACCGGCGCCGGTCAGGTCAGCTATCTCGGTCCTCACGGCCGGCACATGGCCGCTCTCCGTGGATGTGGCGTAGCAGAGGCCCTGTTCCGCCATGGTGATGACGGCGATCTGGACCCCTTGTGCGACCAGGCCCTTGGAGGCCATCAGAGCAGCATCCTGGTTCCCCTCGGCGATGGTGAAGTTGCAGAGTACTTGCGCCTCGCGGACGTTGGGGGCGATGAGCAGCAGGTCTGGCAGGTAGGGGCGCAGACGAGGGGCCAGCACTACGGATGCGGGGTCAGCGCAGATGGGAACGCCGTATTGCTTTGCCAACCGGAAGACCGTCTTTAGTGCCGGGCGGGGGAGGCTGGTATCCAATACAACCATCGCTGTATCGCGGAAGAGCCGGCGGTTCCGGTAGATGTAGCGTGGCTCGATGGCGGCCGCGACGCGGGTATCATCCAGCGCGAAAGCCAAGATGCCATTTTCATCCAGCAGAGCCATGTACGCTCCGGTATTGATGCCTGGCACCACCAGGACATGGCTCGTGTCAATGCCGGCCTCGGTCGCTTGCGCAAGGATTCGATTGCCGGGGCGGTCGTCGCCAATGGCCGAAATCAAGGTGCAGGGAACGCCTAGGCGGCTCAGGTTCTCGGCAATGTTGCGCGCCACTCCTCCGACATTAGAGTGAAGGGTGCCCGGTATGGACGTTCCCCGCTGCAGCGGGTGGAGCGGACGCCCCTTTATGTCCAGGCAGGCTTACCCTATGACCAGCACGTGCTGGTCGCTCATCAGACTATCCTCGGCAGATCAAGGCGCGACAATGCTCTCCTGACCACGGCCGCCAGGGCCGTGCCACTTGAAGGGTAAACACCACGGCCAGCTTGGATCGGGCGTTCTTCCGCCGCTCCCCGAAAGAGGTTGTGTTGCATCCATCCACTGGCCGGCAGTGTCAGATTCACCCAAGCGTATCCGGGCTATCCCCGTTCAGCTGCGGTTCCGAGCCCCCACCGTTTTCTGGTCCGCGCCGTCCGGCTGATGCCAGATCGCGCTCAATGGCGTGGCGCAGTTCTGCCAGCCGCTGGTCCGAAACTGGGCCTTGAGGTTCCTCGTTCTCTACCGGGCTGGCTTGGCCATGGAGTTGCTCCAGTCCGCCGAGCAGGCGGAGCGCGAGTTGAGGGCCTGGGAGAGGACCGCGATCTGCCTCAAAAGCGGCAACCAGCGTTTCAATGATCTCGCGTTGGGCCTCGGCCCGGGTATGGCCAGGTGATCGATCGGCCGGCGCCCGCTTGTCCGACAGCGTGGTCGCCGCCTGTTGCGACCGGGCTGCCTCCCAGGAGGCGACGAATTGCTTTGTCGCGCCGGCCGGAAGCTCGAACGGGCCCAGCCACAGTTCGGTGACCTCAACGCCATAGGGATGCGCCTGTTGGCGCAGCGCCTGCCGAATCTCCTCCTGGATAGTCAAACGAGGGTCTGCCAGCTCATCCAGGGGCTCAAACAGCTCATGCAGCCGGTATCTTGCCAGCACCGTGTTGAGCGCGCTGCCGGCAAGAGCGATGATCCTCTCTTCCCAGGCCATTGGGCCGGATTCATCAACGATCGTTTTCAGCGTCAATTGCCTGATCGCGCTTGTGTCATAGGGGTAGGGACATGCGGGGGACGGTGATTCCGATCCCGCCCGGATGCAACAGTGGGCGGTGACCTCAACCGTCACCGGTATGCCGTCCCCGGTCAGGGCAGTGAACTCTTTCTTACGGACGATCTGCCGCAGGTCGATCAGTTTGAACACCTTTTCATACCGGCCGAGGCGGGCCACTCCGGCGCCCACCAAGCGGGTCAGCCGCCCGCCATGCTCCATCTGGACAGCATACTCTGAGGGAACAGTTACCGCACCTGGACCACCGGCCCAGGCAATGGAGCGATGTTGGGGACGATTGCTGGCCGGAGTCAGCCTGCCATTCCGAATCAGAGCAGACCGGCCGGCCGCTTTCTCTCCTGGCACAGCGGACAAAGGGCCAGCCGCTGGGTGCGGAAGGCTGGAATAGTGGGGGTCTGGCGCAAAGAGCGCCTCTCTCAGATAACCAAGAGCAAGGCCATAGGTGCCAAAACGGTACAACCTTCTGATAAACTCCCCACCATAGAGTAGCGGAATGATGGCTGCCAGGTTCGCAATCAAGACGTAGCGGAGCAGTGTCCAGTTAATGATCGTGCCGATCAGTACCAGGACCATACCGCCTACCGCCCCGGGGAAGAACGGTGCAAACATCGAGAGGGGCCATTGTGAGGGGTCCGGGATCGGCTTGCCGTTGATCAACCAGGCCACCAAGAATGTGATGATGTTGTAGTCCAGGATCACGCCCCACTTGATGAGGGTGCTGTGCCTCTCAGTCCGCAATCTGAGCGGGGGAACCGCTCTTTGATCTGCCGCTGCGGTGCTATTCATAGCGAATCTGCGATTGCGAGCCGCCCTCGAATGGCTTGCACAGAGTCAAGCGTCTCTTGGGAAAGCAGGCGGCGAGTGTGAGGGTCGGCCGACATCGACTCGATCGCATCGAGCAGCTGGCCGGCGATCAGATCTGAGGGCTCAATATCAGCCAGTCCCTGGGCGACCGAGATGCCTCTGATCAACCCTTGAACAAGTTCCCGGCGCGCCGCGCCGCGCGGTTGTTGGGCCAGCCGCTTGGTCCCGGCTGTTCCTGCAGCACGTGAGCTCCGAGCGCGCTCGGCCCACTCGGCCTGCCAACTGGCCATCCTTTGAGCTTGTACCGGCTCGGGGAAATCGAGGCAGTCAAAGCCGGCAGAGACTAGCTCGATGCCCCGTTTGGCCAGATCACTGCGAACGGCTGCGTTCAAGGAAGAGTGCAGCACCGTACGTGGCAGCTGATCCGTGTCACGAGATGCAAACAACTGATCCAGGCGAAACCGGGCCAGGATCTCTCGAAAGCGAGCGGTGGTGACCTGGAGCGCATAATCGTTCCAGGAATAGCCCGCGCCCTCCCAATCGCAGATCACCTGTCCCACGGCTCTCTCCGAAAAGGGGAAATCCTCTGCTGGGGCGCCAGATCTGTTCCCATTGCCGATGCGAAAGAGACAATGCAGGTTCGTTTCCACCGGTACGGCGTCCTTGGTATGTGCCTTGACTCTGGTGGATCGTGCCTGTGTGCGCAGGTCCACCGCTGTCTTGACTCGTTCGAGCTGGTGGACAAAGGCCACCCCGGGGCCAACTGCACGGGAGAGTCGGGTGGTGGTATGCAGTACAGCGGCCCGGGCTACCCCTACCAGGACCACCCCCGAACCGGCGCGGGGCATCGAGTGACCAGGGATGCGTTCGCTCACTTTGTCGTCGACGATGTAACTGGAGCGATGATAGTCAAAAACAAACGAGACCAAAGCCTCAACGGCACCCAGCCGTCTCGGCCAATCGAGCACCGGGAACAGAGATTGAGAGACCAGAGTGAGCGAGGTCCAAAAGAAGAGATGGCCCAGTAGCGGGAGAAACAGCGCACCGATCAGACCATTCCACCTGTGGCCCATCAGCGCCAGCACCGTGGTGGCTGCGGATAGGATGGTGAAGCGAAGGGCAGCCTCGCCGCGCCCAGACACGGTGTAGGCGAGGGCAAACGTACCCAGGTGGATCACCAATACCACCGAGATGAGAACCAAATCCAGCAATGATGACATCAGGCTAGCCTATTCCCCACATGCTAACGTGCCTACTCTACCACAGTTGTTGGGAAAGGAAAAGCCGTACTGCGGCGAACGCCGCTGCAAAAGAGGGTGCGCGCTCCCGTGTTGTGGTATCCGAGGTTATGTGCCAACCGGACGGATGCGTCGTTCGCGTCCGGCACAGTGTAGAGTGGGCTGATCTTCTGCTCCAAGAGCCAGTTACTCAGTGCCGACACGACGCTCCTGCCCAGTTTCCGGCCGCGCACACGAGGGTCGGTATGCACATAGATGTCGGCAAAGTGGGGTGAACGCCAGTTGATGCCCGCGGTTGCCAGCACGGGCCCGGCCGGCCGGGCGCCCCGGTCCAGACTCTGCCCGCGAATGACAAATCGGGGATCGCCACCTGGGGTCGGTGCACGCGTGGCCAGAACGTTGATGATGGGCCGGAAATCCTCGTGGCTGAGCTGATAGATGGTCGACGCTTTCTCCTCGCTGATGGCGAAAAACGCCTCTATCACCGGCCTCAGCTCCAGGGGAATGGCGATGATGACGCTGGCCTCCGGCGGAAGCGCGCTTTCCAGCAACTCGGCCGCGACCTCTGATGTCTCGGCCCTCAGTGTCAAGAGGGGTCGGAAGAGATCTAGCCCGGTACGGCAGAGCACCAGAAAGCCATCGGCGCGGCCGCTGTCATTGCGGTGAACCAGCAGCGTGGTGCGATCTTGGGCGTGATGGAGGGCATAGTTGCTGGCCAGCCCATCGGCCGGTGAGTGAGCATCAAGCAGGTGTTGGATTGCTCGGCGCTTTCGAATCAAATCGCTAGCCATCGATTGTTCTCCCCCGCTCTGCTTTCGGCGTGGGGGTGGGCCTCGAGGCTGGGGACTCGGTGTCGAAAAACGGCTGTGATATCTCTCCTCGCCAGTGGCGAAATGCATTTGGCACCCATACTCGATGCCCGACGTCGAGCGGAGGGGTTGCGTCCTCGGGAAACCAGCCGATGTCGAGGGTTTCCAGCGCGTGGGGTGGTGGGTCGGGCGTCGACGACAGCGGCCGGCAGAGGAAGCTCAAGTGGTACACGTGTTGGCCGACCAGGGTCCCTACCACGCGCGAGTCGTAGATTCCGATCAGAGCCACCGGCTCTACTTGCCATCCGGTCTCCTCATAGCACTCGCGGACGGCGCCCTCGGCCGCAGTCTCTCCTACGTCAAAGGCGCCACCCGGCGCAGCCCAGAGTTCGCTGTCGGCGCGCTGGATGAGCAGCATCGCGCCAACATCGTTGATAACCAGCGCATCTCCCATAACCATTGGGGTGTAATGGTCGAGCGATCTGACTAGGAGCCTCTCCACCGTTTCCGGGGCACGGCCGTCAATCAGAGCGAATATCTCGGCCGCGATCCGCCGCACCCGCTGGTAGTTGGCCTTGTCGTACGGATTCTTGACGAACTTGAGCCCATTGCTGCCGATTGCGCGCAGCTCGTCCGCCCAGAGTGCAAGCTGATGCCAGGTCTTCACACGGCAAGTGTACCCAGGCGAGGCACAAACGCCAAGTGGGCGGGAGGAGGGGGTGGAAAAAGGGGCTTCTCGACAGTGTCAAGTCGCCGGCCGGTGAAAAACTGCTACAATCGCCCGCGATGAAAGTCAAGACCGCTTCCTTGTTGCTGGCTTGGTGGGACACCGGACACGACAGTTTCCCGTGGCGAATGACGGACGATCCGTATGCGATCTGGGTGAGCGAGGTGATGCTGCAGCAGACCCAGGTGAGTACCGTCATCCCAGCTTTTGAGCGTTGGATGGCCAGTTTTCCCACAGTGGAAGCGCTGGCAGATGCGTCGCTACATGCGGTGCTCAAGGTTTGGGCGGGGCTTGGTTACTATCGGCGGGCACACAATCTGCATCGGGCAGCCCGGCAGGTAGTAGAGCAGTTCGAAGGACGTCTCATCTCGGACGTGCAGGCCTTGTGCTCATTGCCCGGCATCGGGCCCTGCACGGCTGGGGCGATCGCCAGCATTGCCTTTGGCCAGCGGGCAGCGGTGCTGGACGGAAACGCCGTCCGGGTGTTGGCCCGGCTGATTGATCTGAATGCTGATGTAACTCGGGCACCTGCCAGGAGCCAGCTATGGGCGCTGGCGGAATCATTGGTGCCCGCCGAACGCCCAGGAGAGTACAATCAGGCGTTAATGGAGTTGGGGCGCAAGGTATGCCGGCCGGCCCGGACGCGGTGTCACCTGTGCCCGTTGGCGGAACTGTGCGAGGCGCGAGCTGCTGGCAGGCAATTGGAGCGGCCTGCGCGCCAGCCACGCCCGCCGCCCAGGCGTGGCCCGCACTATGAGGTCACTGCTGGGGTGATATGGCGCGATGGCGAGGTGCTCATATCTCAACGTTCACTGGACGACATGTTGGGCGGCCTGTGGGAGTTCCCGGGCGGAAAGCAGCAGGACGGCGAATCCTTGCAAGAGTGCCTCAAGCGTGAGATTCGAGAAGAGCTGGATATTGAGATTGAGGTCGGTGAGCCTCTGGTGACGATCAAACACGCCTACACTCACTTTCGGATTACGCTGCACGCCTTTGTCTGTCGCTACCAGAGTGGACGGCCGCGCCCACTCCAGGTCGCGGATTTTG
>WSZX01000261.1 GCA_013139935.1 Ardenticatenales bacterium | reverse complement strand
CACGCGCGGCGGCCAAGAGCTTAAGGCCTGCTTCACCCAGGCCTTGAAAGCTGTAGGGAGAGGTCCGCGGTTTGAAGGCTCCACCGCGCAAGATGTGGGCGCCAGTTTTCTTGACTGCTTTGGCAATCTCCAGCAACTGGCCATCGTTCTCAACGGCACACGGGCCGGCCATTACAATGAACTGCCGGCCGCCAACAGGGATGTCATTTACCTTGACCACGGTGTCCTGCGGGTGAAAATCGCGACTGGCGAGCTTGAAGGGGCGCATGATGGGCACAGTCCGCTCCACACCGGCCATCCGTTCGATATTCTCTGGGTCCACTGGGCGGCCGTTGCCAATGATGCCGATGATGGTGCGTTCCTGGCCTCGCGAGATGTGTGGCTGACACCCTATCTGCTCAATGCGGGCAGTGACGTTACTGATTTCGGCGTTGGTTGCACCTGCCTTCATGATGACGATCATGCAATTACCTCCTGACGTGCCGCTCATCTTTCATTCAATACGGGTGTGGTAGCAGCTGGATAGGAACCCAACAATTTGACATACGAGGAGCGGCGCAGTAGCCCCATGATAGCCGCCTCACATTCGGGGTCTTGGCAGTGTCCCTCAAAATCCAGGTAAAAGATGTATTGCCATGGTTGGTTAAGACGCGGGCGCGATTCAATCTTGGCGAGGTTGACGTGCCGCCGGGCGAACTCGCCCAGGCATTCGTACAGCACTCCCGGCTGGTGGGGGGTGGTAAACAGGAGGGAGGTCTTGCTGCGCTGGGCACGGGGCGGACTCGACAAGGATAGAATGAAAAAGCGCGTGTAGTTGAAAGGGTAGTCTTCAATAGCCCGATCGAGGATTTCCAGATTGCATGACTCGGCGGCCAATTCACTGGCGATGACAGCGGTGTCGGTCTGTTTGCTCTCTGCCAGGTCGCGGGCGCTACCGGCCGTGTCAAAGGCTGGCTCCGATTCCAGATCATGGCGTTCCAGGTAGCGTCGGCACTGAGCGAGTGCCTGCGGGTGCGACCTTACCCGCTTTACGTCGGCGAGCTGGGTGCCGGGGAGGGCCAACAGCATGTGCCGCACGCGCAGAATCACTTCGGCGTGGATACGCAGGTCGTGTTCCATCAGCAATTCATAGGATCGGGTCACGGAACCGGCGATGGCGTTCTCTATCGGCAGCATACCATAGTCGGCCTGCTCATTCTCTGTGGCAAAGAACACGTCGGCGAGAGTTCGACAAGGCACGCTCTCCACCTCAGGACCGAAAAACTGGCGGGTAGCCTGTTCCGAATAGGCCCCGGCGACGCCTTGGAATGCCACTCTGCTCATGAGTTTCTCTCCTTGGCCAGGTCCGGCCGCAATACACGAGCTTTACCCAGGTATATGTGCTGAATTTGATCGGGTTCCAAGTTGGTGTTCCAATGTGCCAGTACCCGGATACAGCGGTTGAGTCTGCCAGCGACAGCCATCTCTTGCATGCAGAGTAGGGGAGTGTTCACCCAGCCCATCTCGCGGGCAGCGCGAGCCGGGTAGGCCGCATCCAGGTCTGGGGTGGCGGTAAAGATCACGCTGACCAAATCCTTCACCAGTAGATCGTTGGCAGCAACGATCTGCTCAAGCAGTTCCCGTGTTGCTGCCAGGATAGAACTGGCGTCGTTGGCTCTTACACCGGTAGCGCCACGAATGCCGCGACAGTTCATTTGGTTGCTCCTCCTCTCCAACAAAAAAGACGTGGAGTTGATTGCTCCACGTCTTTGCCGCACTCTTGGGTTTTGTCTGTCCTACACCACGTTCACCCCTGGCACGCCGCGAAGCAACCGTCTCCCGGACGGAGCAAAATAAAAGTAAAAATAGACCGGGTTGCTTGTGTGCTGCGGGTTCATAGTCTTGTCAGCCTTTTGCATCGGCCGCAATGGTACCCTGTCTGGCCTGATTTGTCAATCCTCCAGCCCGAGGTGTAGAATAACAAGCGAGGTACCGTCCCCTCGACAGTTCCTCTGCTGCACACACTTGCGCCTGCGGGCAGTGCAGATGAGTAAAGCTGGCGGGGTGGGTGGCGAAGGGGGTGGAAAGCGCCCCCTTCGCCACCCCGGCCTCTCTTTCCCGCCGCCGCAGCCCCTTATTCAACACCCTCCAGCCCCAATTCGCGGTGCAGAAAGCGCACAGTGTCTGCCACCTGATGGTGAGGGATGCAAAAGGAGACGCTGTGCTCGGTCGCCGCCTGGGCCACAGCGATGACCCGCGTGCCATGTTTGCCCAGCGCGGCAAATGCGTGCGGGACGATGCCCGTTTTGTTCCAGCCTGGCACGCCGACAACAGAAACGGTGGCGACCTTGTCGGTGGCCCCCAGGCTACAACCATCGCTGAATTCGCGGCCGAGGGCGTTCAGGCAATGGAGCTGATCCCGTTCGTGTACTACCAGGTTCAGGCCATGTTCAGAAAAGGACTGCGAGAACATCAATACATCGACGCCTGCTGCACTGAGCTGCCGCAGCGCGCGAGCAGCCATCTGGAGAGTCCATGTGTCGTCCCGGCTGCCGATGGCAATCATGGCCAGGCCGGTGGTGGAGATGATGGCTGGCAACAACTGGCGGCCGGGGCCAGGTGTCTCGTTGATCAGAGTGCCAGGGTGAGTGGGGTTGAAGGAGTTGAGGATGCGCAAAGGAATGCCGTTTTTGATGACCGGCCGGATTGCCTTGGGATGAAGCACCTCCGCACCAAAACAGGCCAGGTTGGCCGCCTCGGTGTAGGAAAGCCCTGCCAGTGTGCGTGCGTGGGGAACGATGTTGGGATCGGCCGTGAGGATGCCATCTACATCGCTCCAGATCCAGACCTCATCGGCGTCCAGTCCTGCGCTCAGGATGGCAGCCGTGTAGTCGCTGCCACCACGCCCCAGGGTGGTGGGCACACCCCGTTCGGTGGCGGCAATGTAGCCGGTGATCACCGGCAGCTCACCGCCTTTGACCAGCGGCACGATTCGTTCTTGCAGCCGCTGGCGTGTCTGGTCCATCAGTGGAGTTGCGTCGCCAAAGTTGTCGTCGGTGACAATCAACTCAGCTGCGCTGATGGCCTGGGCGGGCACTGCCCGCTCGCGCAACACGGCCGCCAAGATGTTGGCTGAGAGCTGTTCGCCAAAGGACGCCACTGCGTCGCAGCCACGAACTGTTAACTCGCCCAGTACGGCCATGCTCCGGTAGAGTCGTTCCAGGTCATACAGCCGATTCTCGACCAGGCTGCCGATATCGAACCGCTCTGGGCTGCGATTCAGCAAGGCTTTGACAACATCAAGGTGCCGGCTCGTCAAGTCGTCCTTGATCTTGCGATACAGGGTGTGTCTGCAATCCGTCGCAGCTCGCGCTCCTGCGATCAACTGGCTGGTCACACCGCTCATTGCCGAGACCACGACCACGTTCGCCCTCGAGGGAGTTTCATCTGTCGGATGAGAATGTTCAGCAATAATCTCTGCGACGTTGGCAAAGCATTCAGCATCTCCTAGCGAGGTGCCGCCAAACTTGTGGACGATTAGCATATCATGCTGCCCTGGCTACATTCGCGCCAGCGCCTGGTGCAGGTCGGCGATCAGGTCGTCGGCGTCTTCAATACCAACCGCCAGCCGCACTAGCGCGTCGGCGATGCCTAGTTCGGCCCGTTCCCGGCTCGAGAGTTCATGGTAGGTAACCACTGCAACCTGGATCACCAGACTCTCTACTCCGCCAAGACTCGGACTGATAGAGGGGATCTGGAGCGCGTCAACAAAACGGCCGGTCAATTCCAGGTCCGCGTCAAGTTCAAAGCTGACCACACCACCGAATCCGCTCATCTGTTTACCGGCGGTGGTATGATCGGGATGACTGGGCAGGCCGGGGTAGTAAACTCGGCGCACCTTGGGGTGTCCTTCCAGGGAAAGAGCTACCTGAAGGCCGGTTTCGTTGTGTCGGGCCATGCGCAGTGCCAGGGTCTTGAGGCCGCGCAGCAGCAGGTAGGCGCTGTGGGGATCGCAGATAGCGCCTACCATGCCCTGGGTCTCGCGCAGGTCGGCAATCATTTCGTTGGATCCGATGACCGCGCCAGCCAGTAGGTCATTGTGTCCGGCCAGGTATTTGGTGGCGCTGTGGATCACCAGGTCTACGCCGAACTCCAGTGGTCGTTGATTCACCGGGGTGGCAAAGGTGCTGTCTATGACGGTACTGAGATCATGCCGGTGAGCGATTTCGACCAGCCGTGGCACATCTACGACGCGCAGATAGGGGTTGGTGGGTGATTCGGAGAGGAGGAGGCGGGTGTTCGGCTGGATGGCGGCCTCCAACGCAGCGTAATCGCCTACTGGTACCAGGGTAGATAGGATGCCAAAGCGGGGGAGAAACTCGGTAGTAAACTGCCGGGTGCGCCGGTAGCAATCATCGGTCATCACCAGATGATCACCGGCCGATAACACGCTGAGTAAGGTGACGGTGATGGCCGCCATCCCGCTGGAGAAGAGCAGCGCTTCCTCGCCACTGTCCAGATCAGCCAGCTTGCGCTCGACGGCCGCCACCGTGGGATTGCCGTACCGACCATACTCTACCCGGTCATCCTGGTTCTCGTTCTCCTTGTACGCCACCAGGTCGGCCGTGTCGGCAAAGGTGAACGTGCTGGTCTGGACAATGGGGGTAGTCAGGGAATGGTACGGCTTGACTCGCAGTTCGCCGCCATGTACAGAGCGGGTTGAAAACCTGTTGTCGCGCGACATGTTTCACCTCCAAAAGCAACTGGCAGAACAGCCTCTCCGTCTGTTCATGAGAGGCTTCTTACTGAAGGAGGCTAGAGAAAAGCCCCTTCTAAAAGAAGAGGCTTGGCGCGTCATCAACTGCGACCTCTCATCTTCCAGAAACTAACTTCTGCCGGAATTGGCACCTAGAGTCGTTGCTCCATTAGCCGATCACCGCTCGCTGCCATCTCATCTGATCGCAATATACGGTGAATCGTTGGGCAACTCTGGTTGCCGGGGCTTCGCAGGGCCGGTCCCTCCACCCCTCTGGATGAGCGTTGTGCTGTTCTATGAAATTACTGCGGGATGGTACCAAATTCATGTGCCCTGTCAAGCGTTCTTGTGGGGGGTGTGGAAAAACGCGCTGTCAGATCAAATGGAGCGCCGTGCGAGCGGGCCCAGGGAGCATTGCTCCCTGGCCCCCACCCCTCTATTGCCTCTCGCAGCACGGGTTCCGCGAGTGAGGGTTGCTCTCCGGTCTCTGGCCGTTTTTCCAACACTCTCCTTGTGCGGTGTGGAGGCCCTGCCCTGTGTACAGTCTGGGGATTGCGATGCAGTCTCGGGGACAGGTGCCTTGTGCCCTGGGTGGGACATTCTGCCGGGGTACAAGTTCCGAACGGGGCGAGTTGAGGCCTTACGCGTAAGGCCGTAATCCACGAAGTAAGAGGCAGGCGGTTTGCTTTGACTGCCATGTACGTCAGCCCCCCTTACCGCGATCCAGGTTTGCCCGCTCAAGTATGGACAGCATTCTGTGGAGCACGGGTAGGGAGGGGGGGGCAGAGACTCACTTGCCTGATTAGAGGGCCGTCGTATCCCATGGATGTCCACGGCCGCGAATCGCTTGCGGGGCGTGGGATGTCGGGCAACTGTGACTGCTGATCGACAAGGGGCGTTATCCGCCAGCGCGGAC
>WSZX01000472.1 GCA_013139935.1 Ardenticatenales bacterium | reverse complement strand
GCCTATCTGACCGAGTCAGCAGAGCGCAAGCGGGACCTGGACCAGTTGAGCCGCCACACCCTGACCGACCTCAATGATACCCGCATCGGCCGGGCTTCCCGGGCGGCGACAGTGATCGTAGCCCTGGTTGACGGGCTCTCTCCCTTTCTGGCTGCATCCTTCGTCCTGCTCCCCTTTTTCGTGGTCGGGCTCTTCCCCTCCCTCACGGAGGTATATTACACCTCCCTGGGGCTGGCGTTGCTGACTCTGTTTGGTCTGGGACTCTTCCTGGGGTACATCTCTCGTGGGAACCTGATCCTTTACGGGGTCAAGACGGTCGTTGCCGGTGCGATCGCGATCTTGATCAGCTTCCTGTTGGGTGGGTAGGGACGTAGGACCGACGCAAAATGGTTGCCCAATCGGTCCTGTCAATCATGCTAGGGGTTGATTTTCACCTTTCCATTCCGTACCATCGGGGGCAAATCGTCAAAGCGGGTCTCATGACACCGGGACCTTGGAGGGCCACCATGGCCCATAAATGCAAGATTGAGGCGGCCAATCGCACGGTCATAGCTACGGTGCCCACCCGTTGCCCTCTGACCTGGAAAGACACCGCCAACGCTCACCTCATAGCCGCCGCACCCGATCTGTTGGAAGCGTGCCAGGTGGCACTTGACAAACTTGGCAAGCATCCGGACGCCCAGATACTGCGCAACGCAATCGCTGAAGCGACTGGACGGGCCGTCGAGGGATGGATGCCCGTCCGAAGAGAATGAACCCACTCATGAAGGAGGCACACGGCACCATGCTTACCACAGAAGAACTTCTGGCAAAAGCCAGTCAACCAGCCAAGGATGCGATGCTTCTGCACCCTTTCTACCGCGGCAAGATACAGACCGCCCTCAAGTGCCCCGTCCGCGGACACGAGGATTTCGGCATCTGGTACACCCCCGGAGTCGCCGCCCCCTGTCTTGCCATTCAAGAGGACGAAGAGCTGGCCTACGAGCATACCAACAGAGGCAACACGGTCGCTGTGGTCTCGGACGGCACGCGCGTGCTGGGGCTGGGCGACATCGGCCCTGTTGCCGGCCTGCCGGTCATGGAGGGAAAGGCGCTGCTCTTCAAATACCTGGGGGGGGTAGACGCCGTCCCCATCTGTCTGGATACCAAGGACACCTACCGCATCATCCTCGCCGTCAAACTGATCCAGCCATCCTTTGGCGGCATCAATCTGGAAGATATCTCGCAACCCAAGTGCTTCCGCGTGCTCGACATACTGCGCACCGATCCTGACATGAAAATCCCGGTCTGGCATGACGATCAGCAGGGAACAGCCACTGTTATTCTGGCCGGAGTGATCAACGCATTGAAGGTGGTGGGCAAGCGGCTGGAGGAAGCTCGAGTGACCATAATCGGAACCGGCGCCGCCAATGTTGCTACCCTGCGCCTCCTGATCGCGTCCGGCGTCCCGTTTGGCAACATCATAGCCTGCGACAGCAAGGGGATCCTGCATCCAGAGCGAGAGGACATTGCGCGGCGAAAGATCGAGTTCGTGGACAAGTGGCGGATTTGCCAGCAGAGCAACGCGGAAGGGCGACGGGGCGACCCGGCCGAGGCAATGCGCGGAGCCGACGTATGCATCGCCGCCAGCAAGCCCGGCCCCGGAACCATCCTGCCAGAGTGGGTGCGGGGAATGGCCGAGGACGCAATCCTGTTTGCCTGCGCCAATCCCATTCCCGAAATCTGGCCCTGGGAGGCAAAAAAGGCCGGCGCGCGCATTGTGGGCACCGGTCGGAGCGACTTTGCCAACCAGATCAACAACTCGCTGGGCTTTCCCGGCATCTTTCGTGGTGTCCTCGATGTGCGCGCCACGACCATCACCGATGAGATGGCCATCGCCGCAGCTGAGGAACTGGCACGCTGCGCCGAAGAGCGCGGGCTCGATGATGAGAACATAGTGCCGCTGATGGGCGACTGGGAGGTCTTTCCCCGTGAGGCAGCGGCAGTGGGCATCAAGGCGCAGGAACAGAACGTCGCTCGCCTGACTCTCTCTCACCAAGAGTTGCTCGATACAGCGAGACAGACCATTCGTGAGGCTCAGGATTTGACCCGGTTCATGATGAAACAGGGGCTCATTCCGCCTGTGCCGGCAGACCTATCCTAAAGGAGAAACGACCATGTACGACCTGATTATCATCGGGGGCGGTCCGGCCGGCATCACGGCCGCGGCAGTGGCCATCAACCAACGGTTGGAGACCCTGATCATTGCCGAGCGGTGGGGCGGTCAGACCACCTACGCAATGCAATTGGAAGAGATGGAAGGACGCGAGGTCATCACCGGTGAGACCTTGCTGGATGCCTTTCGTCGTCAACTCGACTACCTGGATTTTGTACGTCGCTTTGACACGGTGACCAGCGTAACGCCGGAGGAACACCACTTTGCGGTGAACACCGCGCGGGACGATTGCTTCACGGGACGCACCCTTGTCATTGCGACCGGCGCCAAACCGCAGCGCCTTGACGTCCCGGGCGAGGCTCGTCTCGCCGGGCACGGTCTGAGTTACTCGGCTACGACCCACGCCAGCCTCTTCCTCGGCAAAGATGTGGCTGTGGTGGGGAATGAGGAGCGTGCCCAGTGTGCCGCCGCCGACCTGGCGCGCAAAGCCCACCACGTCTACCTGCTGGCTCCCGCACCGCTGCCGGACACTCCTCTGTCACAAAAGCTCGGCCAAATGGGCAACGTCGACGTCCTTGACTGTACTGTAAAGGAGGTGCGGGGTGACCGCTTCGTCAAGAGCGTTGTGGTCGCAGTCCCGGCGGGCGCTTCGCAGGCGGCCGACACGGTGCGCGAGATACCGGTCAAGGGCGCCTTTGTCAAGTTGTCACGCATCCCCAACTCTGAACTCGTAGGGGATTGGGGCGTGGAATGCGACAGCAAGGGGCACATCACCGTGGATGTTCACTGTGCCACCAGTTGGCCCGGAGTGTTTGCGGCCGGTGACGTGACCCACGTTTCAGAGCAGGCGCTTGTGCATATCGGCGAAGGAGCCAAAGCAGCGAATTCCGCTTACCTCTACCTGCTGATGCGCTGACTGCCACTGACGGACGACGAACTCGCACTATCGTGTTTATCACAGCTTTGTCACACCCTTATCACGGTAGCTGTCATCCCCATCGGCTATATTGTTGGCACGGCAGGTACCAATGGTAGGCTCAGTCAGTCCGGGAACCGGGCTTTGCGCAGACCGCCGGTCCCCGGGAAGCAGCGACTGGTGAGCATTGCCGCGTGGACAGTGTTGAAACGACGTACGGAATCGCTGGAAAACCGGCGGTCCCGCGCTAGCCAATGTCGTTACAGGAGATAGTGACAGCACCATGTTGGTACGTGACCGAATGAGTGCGCCAGCCATAACGGTGCATCCTGACGCCGAGTGTCAGGATGCACTACAGTTGATGCAGGATCACGAATGCCGCCGGCTTCCCGTAATCGACGAGAAAGGCGGGCTCGTCGGAATCGTCTTGAGGGCCGATCTGCCGTGCGCCTCGCTCTCCCCCGCTGTCCCACTGAGCACCTTCGAACAACACTATCTGCTGCGCCATCTTCAGGTCAGCGAGGTCATGAGTGGTTCTGTCATCACGACGACGCC
>WSZX01000477.1 GCA_013139935.1 Ardenticatenales bacterium | reverse complement strand
CCTTGCCTGGAGGTCGGCCTTGAGCCATGCGCGTTGACAGTCCTCTGAGGCAAGGGTAAAATCCGCTCGATCTGTACTGTTCGATTCCAACAAGGAGATCTAGAATGGATATCCCCGCCGAGTTGCGCTATTCTGAACACGACGAATGGGTTCGTGTTGACGGCGACGAGACCGTGACCGGAATCACCGACTATGCTCAGGACCAGCTTTCTGACATTGTGTACGTCGAGTTGCCCGAGGTAGGAGATCATTTCGAGCAGGGCGAACCCTATGGGGTCGTCGAGTCGGTAAAAGCTGCGTCGGACCTGAACATGCCGATTGCCGGCGAAATCACAGCCGCCAACACCGACCTGGAGGATACTCCCGAAATCGTCAACCAGGCTCCGTACGCAGCCGGGTGGCTCATCCGGATCAGACCGGATAGGATAGGGGACGTCGATGCCCTGATGGACGCAGAGGCATACAGAGAGCGCATAGAAGAGCAGGGATAGAACAAACGACAGAATCACGTTCGCTCTCCCCAGGAAGGGCGCCAGGAGCAGATCATGGTCTATATTCCCCACACTGATGCGGACCGCGAAGCGATGCTGGAAGCGATTGGCGTGAAAGGCATTGATGAGCTATTCGATTGCGTCCCGGAGCAGTTCCGTTTCCCCGAGCTGGATTTGCCGGAACCTTTGACAGAGATGGAGGCGGCCGACGAGCTGAGCAAGATCGCTGATTATAACCTTTCAGCCAATCTGACCACTACCTTTCTGGGCGCCGGCGCTTATTATCATTATATTCCTTCGGTAGTAGATCACATTCTCCGGCGCGGCGAGTTTTATACCGCCTATACACCCTACCAACCGGAAGTCAGCCAGGGAACACTCCAGGCCATCTTTGAGTATCAAAGCATGATCTGCGCTCTGACAGGCATGGAGGCGAGCAACGCCAGCCATTACGATGGAGCCACATCACTGGCCGAGGCGGTGATCATGGCGCTCAACGTCCAGCGCGGCCGGCGCAAGCGAATCATTCTGTCCCCCGACATTCATCCCCACTATCGGGCTGTGGTTCGCACCTACACGCAGGGGATGGGGCTGGAACTCATTGAAGACCCAGCGATAGCCGACCTGGAAAGCCTAAAGAGAGCGCTGGACGCCAACACGGCTCTGCTGGCAGTGCAGACGCCCAGCTTTTTCGGCCAGGTGGATGACCTGATGGGGCTGGCAGACGAGGTCCATTCGGTGGGGGCGCTACTGTGCGTGGTCACGAACCCCATCAGTCTCGGGCTCTTCACCGCGCCCGGCCACCTGGGAGCCGACATTGTGGTGGGCGACGGGCAGCCGCTGGGGATTCCCCTGAGCCTGGGTGGCCCGTACCTTGGCTTTTTTGCCACGAGGAAGAAATACGTGCGCAAGATGGCAGGCCGGCTGGTGGGCGAGACGGTGGACACCAGCGGCAAGAGGGGTTACGTTCTGACGCTGTCCACTCGCGAGCAGCACATCCGGCGGCAGCGAGCCACCTCCAATATCTGCACGAACCAGGGGCTGATGATGCTGGCTGCCGCTGTCTACCTCTCAACCATGGGCAAGAGGGGCCTGCGCCAGGTGGCCGAACTCTGCTTCCACAAAGCCCACTATGCGGCCGCGCAGATCGACGTGCTAAAAGGGTACTCGGTGGTCCAACGACACGAGAGACCCTTTTTCAACGAGTTTGCAGTCCAGTGTCCACGTCCGGTCACCGAGATCAATGAGTACCTGCTGGACAACTGGGGAATCATCGGTGGCTATGATCTGGGGCGCGATTATCCCCAGCGCAAGGACCAGATGCTTATTGCGGTCACGGAGATGAATACCCGTGAGGAGATAGATATCCTGGCAACGGCGCTAGCGGAGGTGGAGCATGACTGAGCCATTGATCTACGATCTGGGAGCGCCCGGCCGCTTTGCGGTCCAGATGCCAGAGCCGGATGTCCCGCTCACAGAAATGCCAGCCCTGATAGTCCGAGACGAGCTCAACCTGCCGGAAGTGAGCGAAATAGACATTGTGCGCCACTATACGCGCCTGTCCAGTTTGAACCATTCCATTGACAAGGGGTTCTATCCGCTGGGCTCGTGCACCATGAAATACAACCCGCGTATCAACGAAGACATGGCTCGTTTGCCAGGCTTTGCCGGCATCCACCCTCTCCAGGATGAAGAGACGATCCAGGGCGCCCTATTCCTAACCTTTGTGCTGCAGGAATGGCTCAAGGAGATAGGCGGATTTGCCGGTGTGTCGCTCCAGCCGGCCGCTGGCGCGCACGGCGAGTTTGCCGGCATACTGATGATGCGAGCCTACCACCTGGATCGGGGCGACACAAAGCGAACCAAGATCCTCATCCCCGACAGTGCGCACGGCACCAACCCCGCCAGCACGACGATGAGCGGGTTGGAGGTGCTAGAGATACCCTCTGACGAGCGCGGAAACGTGGACCTAAAGTCGCTCAGAGCTGCCTGCGATGATACCGTGGTCGGACTGATGATCACCAATCCCAATACGCTGGGCATGTTTGAGGAACAGATCGAAGAGGTAGTCGGGCTGATCCAGAACTGCGGCGGCCTGGTATACGGTGACGGAGCGAACATGAACGCGCTCCTGGGCGTGGCACGGCCGGGGGATATGGCTTTTGACGTGATGCACTACAACTTGCACAAGACGTTTGGCACGCCGCATGGGGGCGGCGGGCCTGGGTCCGGCCCAGTGGGAGTGAGCGAGCGATTGCTCCCATTCCTGCCCGGACCGATCGTGGAAACGATTCAGCCCGGCGACACGAACGACGAGGGTGACCTGGCGGAGACGCCTCACCATCGGTTGGTGATGCCGGAGAAGAGTATCGGCAGGATGACAGCGTTCTACGGGCACTTTTCAATTTTCGTTCGCGCCTACACATATATCCGGATGCACGGTCCTGAGGGAATGCGCAGGATAGCCGAACACGCGGTGCTGAATGCCAATTACCTTCAGACGCTGGTCAGCAAGATCTTTCCAATCCCATTCGGCAATCGGGCCTGCATGCACGAATTCGTGGCTGAAGGAAAGGTGAAAGGCTCGGATGTGCGAGCGCTGGACGTCGCCAAGAGGCTGATGGATTTCGGCTTTCACCCACCCACCAACTATTTTCCGCTCATCGTTCACGAGGCACTGATGATCGAGCCGACCGAGACGGAGAGCAGGCAGACCTTGGACCGCTTTGCCGAAGCGCTGGCACAAATAGCCCGGGAAGCGGTGCAAGACCCAGAGTTGCTTCACACTGCTCCTCACTGCACCCCGATCGCCCGGTTGGACGAGGTAAGGGCAGCCAGAGACCTGGTGATTTGCAGCTGGGGCCAGTCAGGGTAGACTAACGGCGCGAGCGCGGCAGTCGCATATCGCAACCGCCAACGCCCGGGTTCCCCTTCAAGCCGAGGGGGAGCAAGAGGCAGGCCGCCGGTCACACAAAAAAGAAGAGCGCCGCTTGGGCCAAACTGCGGCGCTCCTTGCTATGAGGATGGTCGATCATTGCTGACCGACCATCCGAGGGAGGGTCCTAACCATTACAATAGCAGAGATCGCCGGTCCGGGCATGACGGCTGTTCTATGCTTGCTATACACTCGGGCTACGGTTATAATCGGACACCGAATCATGAAAAGCCTGGCCTGGAGATTGAGTATTGCTGTGCTGCTGCTGGCGGCCGGGATTGTCCGGTCCGATCAGCGGGCGCGCGCTCAGGAGCCGATCGAAGAGCTTCCATACTCTGCCGAGGTTGCGGCGCTCATGGAGCAGATGGATCCCCGCGACCGAGTGGGGCAGCTATTCCTGGTCACCTTTACAGGAGACACGGCCGACGCGGACACTCTGATTGCCGATCTGATTCTCAGCAACCACATCGGAGGGGTAATCCTGCTGGCCGCCAATGACAATATCACCGATTATAGTGACCCGCCCACACAGATCGCAGGGCTGAGCAACGCGCTCCAGGCTCGCGCTTATGAGGTATCTCAGCAAGAGAAATCCATCCTCCCTGAAGAGACCGAGCCACCATCCCCCTCCCCGTTCATTCCCCTCTTTGTCGCCATGGACCACGAGGGAGATGGGTCTCCATTTACGCGCATTCACTCCGGGGTAACAGAAATCCCCAACGGAATGGCCATAGGCGCCACCTGGAATCCGAACCACGCCGAGACGGTCGGCCGGATCGTGGGAGCGGAACTCACGGCGCTGGGCATCAATATGCTATTGGGTCCATCACTGGACGTGCTGGGAGTCCCGCGGCCGGACAGCCCCGGGGGCATGGGGACACGCGCCTTTGGCGGCGACCCGTACTGGGTCGGGGTCATGGGCCAGGCGTACACACGCGGAGTCCACGGGGGAGGCGGCAATCGGATCGCGGTGGTGGCCAAGCACTTTCCCGGCCACGGGGGAAGCGACCGCCAGCCAGATCAAGAGGTGTCCACGGTTCGCAAGTCGCTGGAACAGCTCAAGCAGATCGAGCTAGCTCCCTTTTTTGCCGTGACGGGGGATGCGCCAACTCCAGAGTCGGCGGCCGATGCGTTGATGACATCCCATATTCGCTACCAGGGCTTTCAGGGCAACATTCGCGAGAGTACCCGGCCGATCAGTTTTGATCCCGAGGCGCTGGCGACGATCATGGAATTACCGGATTTCGCGGCCTGGCGCTCGGCCGGTGGGGTAATCGTCTCCGACGCTCTGGGTGTGCGGGCAGTGAAACGGTTCTACGACCCCCAGCTTCAGGAATTCCCGCACCGGCAAGTCGCTCAGGACGCATTCCTGGCCGGCAACGATGTGCTTCTGCTCTCGGAATTCGCCATGAGCTACAGCTTCCCGGACCAGGTGGCCAACATCAAGGACACGCTCGAATGGTTCTACGAGATGTACAGCACGGACGTTTCGTTCCAGGCGCGAGTTGACGAATCGGTCGAGCGCATACTACGCCTCAAGCTGAAACTGTACGGGGGAGGTTTCTCGCTGGACAACATCCTGGTGCCGGTGAGCCAGGCAGCAGCGCAGGTGGGAGACAGCCGGGGCGACATCGTCTTGCTCGCCCAGGATGCGATTACGCTGATCGCGCCCGGTCCGGAAGAGCTCGCGGAAAGACTCCCCAGCCCGCCGAACCGGAACGAATACATTGCCATTTTCACCGACATTCGGGGAGGACGACAGTGCTCAACCTGCCCGGAGCACCCCCTTATTGAGGTCAATGCGCTGCAGGACATCATCCTGCGTCTCTATGGCCCTGACGGAACCAACCAGGTGCTGCCGGGTCACGTGAACAGCTTTTCGTTTCAAGAGTTGGAGGCCTTTCTGCAGCCGGTAGTTGCCCCCAGTCCGCCGCCCACGACTACGCTGGAATCCGAGATCACTCCAGAGCCTCCCCTTCTGATCGAGACGGCAATCGAGCGTGCCGACTGGATAATCCTCGCCATGCTGGATATCACGGCCAACGAGAACCACTCGACCGCAATCAGAACCTTTCTCTCCGAGAGGCCGGATATTGCCAGCGGCGCGAAGATGATTGTGCTGGCGTTCAATGCTCCCTACTTTTTGGATACCACAGAGATCAGCAAGCTTACTGCATACTATGGCATCTATAGCAGGATAGAGCCCTTTGTGGAAGCGAGCGTCAAGACCATCTTTCAGCAGTTCAAGCCGCGGGGGGCATCGCCGGTCAGCATTCCCAGCACCGGCTATGATCTCACCCAGATCACTACACCCGACCCCAACCAGATCATTCAACTCTACTTTGACCAGGGAGAACAGCCGGCCGATACCGTGCAGACCGAGGAAACACCGGCGCCTCCCGATTTTCGAGTGGGCGATTCGTTCAGGTTGCGGACGGGCGTCATCCTCGACCACAATGGGAATCCAGTTCCGGACGGAACGCCGGTCCGATTCACCATAAGCTATCTATCCGAGGGGTTGGGGCTGGACGTGCCGCAACCTGAGGTGCCAACCACAGATGGGGTGGCGCGGATCGACATCGTGCTTGGCCGGCCGGGCCAGTTGCAGATCAAAGCGAGCAGCGGGGAGGCGCGGGCGTCGGTGGCCCTGGCGGTGACTGCGTTTGAGGACCAACCTCCTATCGTCCAAGAGATCACTCCGACACCCACCGACACACCGACCGTGCCGCCCCCGACTCTCACAGCGACAGCCACGCCGATTCCCCCCACCCCAACCTTGCCCGCAACGCCCACTTCCACGCCAACGCCATCACCCATTGTGGTGCCGTTCTACCCGACCGAACGGTGGGTGGGGGTTGAGCAACTGGTGACAGCGCTAGCGGGGATCGCCATAGCGGCCGGAGGCGGCTTTGGGCTGGGAAGGGCGACGAATAGGAGCGACCCGGCCGCCTCTATCCGTCTGGCACTGCTCACTATGGTTGGTGGACTGCTCGGGTATCTCTATTACGCGCTGGGCATGCCAGGAACTGACCAGATCAACGCCTGGATGGGCCGGTGGAGCGCCACGCTGCTGGCCTGGGCGGCCGGCCTGCTAACGCTCTCCATCGGCGGCCTGCAGTCGATTCGTCGCCGGTAGCACTTGTTAAGGAATTACTTCCCGTTTTGAATACGGAATCCTGGGTAGAACGTCCACAAGAAGGCCAAGCTGTTTTTGAACAGGTACTAGAGGGTGTGAGCAGACGCGCGGTTGGATCAGATTGGGCACTGCGAGAGCGATGGGCTACCGGAGGGTTCCACGACACGGTCCAGGCAGGGAGACTGGCAGTCTAGGGAACAGGACGATATGGAGCGAGGAGGGTGGCCAACACGGCAGCGAGCGCCAAGAGAGCAACGACCAACGCCATCCCGCGGCTCTCGCGCACGGCATCCTTCCAACCGGCCGTGTCTCGTCTCCGGCGGGTAGAGGGCATCGGTTCCTTGCCCAGCAGAGCCCGCCGGAACTCAGCCACGTTCGATGGGCGATCGTCCGGGTGGAGCGCCATCGCCCACATGATTGTCTGAGCGGTCCGCCTGCTGGCGTTGGGATGCAGGCTCTGAATCGGACGCAGAGACCCGGGAGTCAGAAAACGCTGCTTGGCTTCTGGCGGCGGTTCGTTGGTCAGCAAATGATACAATGTGGCGCCAAGCGAATAGAGATCGGAGCGAGCATCCGTGTGCCCGGTCTCTCCTCCATACTGCTCCAGGGGTGTATAGAGTGCGGTGCCCCGCCCCTGAAGCACAGTGATCGTACGGTCGTCCGGCGCCAGCAGCTTTACCAGGCCAAAATCAACCAGCTTGAGCAGGCCGCCGGGCGTCAGCTTGATGTTGCCGGGTTTGATGTCACGATGAAGCACAGGTGGATTCTGCCGGTGCAGATACTCTAGCGCATCACACATCTGCCTGGCCCACTCTAGCACCCGCTCTTCGGGCAGTTGAAGTCCTTCGCGACGCGAAGCATCCATGAGTTCTTTGAGGTCGTGGCCCGGCACGAAATCCATCACCAGAAAGTCTCGATCATCTTCCGAAAAAAAGTCCGAGACCTTGGGAAGATTGGGATGGTCGAGGCGAGCAAGGACACTTGCCTCGCGGTGGAACTGTTGCCGTGTCTGGCCGCGAGATTCGTCATCGGCGGCCGGATCAGGCTGGGTCTCTTTGATGGCGCAAAGACGCCCATCCAGCCGGAGGTCTTCAGCCTGGTAGACGCAACCCATCCCGCCGCGGCCGACAACCTGGCGGATGCTGTACCTTTCACGTAAGATATGTCCCGGCAAAAGCGGCGCTAGCATAAGGAGCATGCCCCATGGAAACAAGCGAGGTACCGGTTCTCATCATGCATGAAGGGGAGTTGGCCGGGCAGCGTTGGACCCTCGATGCCGATGTGCTGACCATCGGCCGGGCTACCGACTGCACTATCACCTTGCCGGAACGGCAAGTGTCCCGTTACCACGCCCGGATACTCCGCCAGACAGATCATTTCGTAATAGAAGACCTGGGCAGCAAGAACGGCACGCATCTCAATGGCGCTCCAGTTCGCGGCACCGCTGCCATGCAGGATGGCGACGATATCCAGATTGCCCTCTGCGTGAGATTCCTGTTTGTCGGCACCGAAGCAACGGTGCCCCTGAACCTGGATGCACCGCTGATTGCCGGCCGGCTGGTGGTCGACATGGACCGGAGACAGGTGTGGATTGCCGGCCAACCGGTGGACCCGCCGCTCTCGCTGGCCCAGTTCCGGCTGTTGAGCATGCTGTACCAGGCCGGCGGCGCCGTCTGCACCCGCGACGACGTGATCGACACTGTCTGGCCGGACACCGCGGGCATCGGCGTCTCGGAACAGGCGATTGACGCGCTGGTGCGCCGCCTGCGCGACCGGCTCGACAAGATGGATGAGCATGAGTACATTATCACCATTCGCGGGCACGGTTTCCGGCTGGACAATCCGCCGCGCTGAGTTCGCACTTTTTTTCTTCAACGACAAATCCAGTCCACTGCACCGTGCGGCAGGTTTAGACTGGGCTACACTCCGCAAGAGCGTGCGGCGCAGTGTAGAACGGCCAGAAGAAGGCCAAGCTACTCTTGAACAGGTGCTTGCGCCCGGTGGGAGTGGTAAAACGTTTCCGGTCATCCCGCAGCCTGATCAGTCGCCCCAGCGCCGGCCTGCTGCGCCAGTTCCAGAATCACCGCCATCCGGCCGGCGAGAGTCTCCCGCTTGTTGGACCGCAGGTTCTCAAGCATCTGCTCCATCACCTCCAGCAGGGCGGGCGTCAACTCATCGCTGCGGCTGTCCAACATCTGCCGCACAGCCGCATCGTCTTCCAGTTCCAGCAGATCATTCATCAATTGGATCTCGGGCGGAGCGCTGGCCTTGATCTGAGCCAAGACCTGATCCATGAGCAGTTCCAGCCGCGTGGCGGTCTCTTCCTGCCCGGCTTTGTGCGCTGCTTCCCTGCGACCGGCCAGCAGGGCGAGGAATGATTCATCAATCTCGGGCAACAGGCGATTGAGGGCCGCTTCACGGTCCTCAGCCCGGAGCAGATCCTCTATCTGACCATATACGCGCTCCGCGTGCAGCCTGCTTGCCTTTTCCCACTCTTCAGTCATCGCCACCAGTCTGCTGCGCAAGGTCGACAACCGAGCCGCCTCTTGTTTGTCACTCTTTTTATGGGCGGCATCGATCTTGTCCGCCAGGAGGAGGAAGAAGCTATAGTCCATCAGTGGGCCCCCGGCGAGAGCCAGGGCCTCCACGGCTGCATCCCCATCAGCGGAGATGATCTGTTGCAGCAGCGTCTCCCGGCCAAGCCCTCCAGCCGCATCGGCCGCCGTCTTCAGCCCCTCGACCGCAGCCTGCCTCGCCTGCACATCCCGGCCGGCAGTCGTATGTTCGACCAACTGGTCACGCAGCCGGTGCAGCTTGGCGGCTGTCTCCTCGGGGGCGCCGCCGGCAACCGCGGTGAGCAGTTGGAAGAACTGATAGTCCAGATCCTGGTCGTGCTGCTGAGCCAAATCGGGCCAACCGGATTCCTCCGCGGCCAGAAAGCGCTCCAGCATTTCCAGCCGCACCTGCTGCTCATCCAGCATCTTGGGGGTGATCCCGCGGCCGCGGCTCCAGGAGGCAAGGGGAAGCAACTGGTTCCTGAGCTGGATCAGGGTCTGCGTCTGCTCCTGATCCTGACCCCCCTCCCGCCTGGCAGAGTCGATCATGGCCGCCAGCATCTGGAAAATGCCCTCGTCGATCTCGTCGTCATGAGCTTTGACCAGTGACTCGAGTTCGGGCTCAGAGGCAGCGAGCAGGCGGGAGATCAACTGGCTCCGCCGCCTCTGCTCAGCCACCACTTCCGGCGATATCCCGTCGGCCGACAGGATACGGTCGACAAGACCTTCCATGGTGAGCACCATTTGCGGAGCAAAGAGGTAGCCCTTGCGCGCTTCCATGGGGATACGCGTCATCAGGTCTCGGCTCAGGCCGCCGATCAACTGCTCGCGCTCATTCTGGGGGAGTTTCAGCTCGGTGGGCACATAGATGAGCATGAGATCGTGCGCCGGGTCGTGGTAGAGCAACGGCGTGCTCACCATGCCGCGGCTGCCACAGAGAGGACAGGTGGCAACATTCAGTCGGCCGGAGAGCAATCGCTGCTTTCCCGTCGGGTCAGAGCCTACATCTACAATCTGCTCCAGTTGTGCGGGAAACGGCCGCCCGCACGCCGGACACTGCACCTGAGTGGGGGTCAAGAAGGTCATACATTCAATCCATTCGGTCCAAAGAAACCAATCGTCAATCCCGTGGCAGAGAAAAATAGAAACTGGCGCCCTGGCCTGGAGCACTCTGCACCCAAACCCTGCCTCCGTGGGCTCTAATAATGGCGCTCACCAAAAAGAGACCCAGGCCTACTCCTTGCGTCTTGCGGCTGAGGGCATTGTCCACCCGGGCAAAACGCTCGAAAACGCGATCATGGTCTTCCGGGTCCAGGCCGATTCCCTCATCCCGTACCGAGACAACGACCCGATCGTGATGCGCGCGACCACTCACACGAATCGTACCACCCTGGGGAGAGTACTTGATGGCATTGCTCAGCAGGTTGGCCAGCACCTGCCTCAGCCGCTCCACATCGCCAGGGACCACGGGAAAGTCGGACGGGAAATCGGTTGTCAGCAGATGGTTGTCGGTCTGGGTGCGGAATTTCTGTACCAGTGACTCCGCCAGTTTGTCAAGGGCAAGGAATCCAATCTCCAGCTTTAGCGTGCCGGCCTGCAGGCGAGAGGCATCCAACAGGTTGTCGATCAGTTGGTCAAGTCGATCGCTCTCTTCCTCAATGACAGCCAGGCTCTCGTCCAGCGTTTCTGCGTCCCAGTGAGCATCCTTGCGCCGCAGGGTACCCGCGTACCCCTTGATGAGCGCAACCGGTGTCTTGAGTTCGTGCGAGATCACCGAAACGAACGTGGATTTGATCTCCTCTGCTTCGCGAAAACGGGTGATGTCGCGTACGTTGGCGATGAGACTGAGCAGTTGGCCGTCGGCTCCCCACAGCGGAGCGTAGGTGATCCCCACACTCACATCCCGGCCGTCCAGGCGCTCCAGGTCCCCTTCCACGTAGAGGGGAGGTGAACCAGGCAGGGGCCACCCCCCTGCTTGCGCCTGGGCAAGATCCAGTTTGGTCGTCAACCGCTTTAATCGAATGACCTCATTGTGATCCCGGCCGATTGCATCGGCCGGGCCTCGGCCGGACATCCGGCTAAACGCCCGGTTGAAAACGGTGATTTTCCCGGCCGGGTCAAGGATCATCACACCGTCGGCGCTGTACTCCAAGATGGCGTCCAGCCGCTGCTTTTCCCGAGACACCTGCTGATAGAGTTGTGCGTTGTGCACTGCAATGGCGGCCTGGTCGGCGAAACTGCGCAACACCTGGCGGTCGTTGAGTGAGAAGGTGGTTTCACCACCCCGAAAGATAAACACCCACCCCAACGGAACGTCCCGGACCACCATCGG
>WSZX01000458.1 GCA_013139935.1 Ardenticatenales bacterium | reverse complement strand
TGTCCTCCTCCACGTAGAAGCCCTTTTTGGCGGCGGCGTACATGCCGGCAAACTGGGCCTGGTGAATCCACTTTAGCTGCACCGTTACCTCGTCGCGTGGCTTTTCGACTTCCTGCGGCCGGCAGGGATATCGCTGCGCAGTGCACCGTGGCGGTCCAGCGGTCATCCTGGGTTTCCTTGCGGCAATCGAGTTTACTTTTCTCGTCAACCGGCGCCGTGCTCCAGGGCGTTGGCCGACAAATGAATGATACCAGTTTCGACGCCTGCTGGCGACCGGCCGGAATGCCGGTGCTTTCACTGACCACGTCTCACGCCATCTGATCCATCCCGGTGGCCTGCCGTGCGGCCAAGTCAATCAAGCTCGCCCGTCTTGCCCTGCAGCGATTGGATCAGCGCGCCTACCAACGCCCGGTTCATAAATGCGGCCGTCAGGTCGTCTTCACTCCCTCCCAGCTCGGCCGCCCGGGTGGCCCGGGTGTCGTCGCTCGGTTGGCCCGTCCCAATGCCAGGCGCACCACCTCCAGGCCCGCCACCAGGCGCTCCGCCGGTGCGCTCCCCGCCGCCGGCCGGGGGTTCGCCACCACCCCACTTGCCACCGACACCAATCTCCTGGCCCGTCTTTTCCATCCAGGCTGTGGTGTCTTCGGCCGTCAGTTTCATGGCCGTAATCGCCGCGATCTGTTCGGCGGTCATGGTGTCCTGGAGCTGGTTGAGCATGGCCGTCAATTCGGCCGTCGCCGCTGTTTCACTGCCGCTCATGCTCTGATAAACTTGCCACAGCGGCAGCAGCCCGGCCGCCTGGGCCGCGTCAATGGTCAACTGCGTCCCTTCCAGGTTGAGCGACCCCAGTGCCAGTTGCGCTGGCACCAGCAGCGCGTCCGCATACTCGTCATTCAGCCTGGCTTCCTCGGTGGGTGCAGAGCTGTCTACCTCCGCACTACTTCCACAGGCCGCCAACAGAAGAACCAACATCAAACTGCTCAGTACAATCGTTACCTTTTTCATCACTATTCTCCATTATCCAAAACCATTCCTACACGTTTTGCGTAACACGCATCACGCATCACTATTCATGCCTTAATGCCTCAATCGGATCCAACTGCGCCGCCTTGTTGGCGGGATAGAACCCGAAAAAGATGCCGGTGGCGGCCGCGGCGCTAAAGGCCAGCAGGATGGATTCCGGCACCGCCACCGTGCGCATACCGCTGGTAGCGCCAAACAACCAGGAACCACCCACCCCGATTGCCACACCCAAAAGCCCTCCCACCAGGCTCAACATCAACGCCTCGGCCAGGAACTGCCAGCGGATGTCGTTGGGCGCAGCCCCCACCGCCTGACGAATGCCGATCTCGCGGGTGCGCTCCGTCACGCTGACCAGCATGATGTTCATGATGCCGATGCCCCCCACCACCAGGGAGATGGCCGCCACCCAGCTCAACAGCGAGCGAAAGGCGGCTGTGGTCGCCTCCTCCGTCGCGATGATGTTCTGCTGCGTCTGGATCACCACACCCAACTCCTCCACGGGTGTCTCGTGGCGTTTAGACATCAACAGTTCTATCTGCAGAATAACGTCCTCCATCACCTCCAGGCTTTCCGCCTCCACGTAGACCGTCCGCACCGCATCGCCCCTGATTGAGGCGAATTGAGAGGGGAGGAGGTATTTAAAGACGACGGTAATGGGCGTGTACAAACGGGCGTCGAAATCAGTGTCCCCCACCATCCCTCTTTCTGCCAGGACGCCGATGACGGTGAGCCTGGTGGAACCGACGGTCACGGTCTGCCCAATGGGGTCCGCCGCACCGAAGAGCTCCTGGGCCAAACTGGACCCCAGCACCGCCACCTTGGCCGTACGCTCGACTTCTTCTTCTTTGAAGAAACGACCGCTCTCTATCTCCACGTCGCGCACCGAGGGAAAGCCTGCCGTAGTGCCCAGGATGTCCACGCTGTCCAAGGTCACGTTGCCCGCTTTCACCATTTTCACACTGGGCTGCTCCACCGCTATGCTGACCACCCCCGTGAGCTCTGCCATCGCCCCCGCGTCGTCGTACACCAGAGCCGGGGACGCATCGCCAACGCCCCGCTTGAAAGCGGTGGAGATAAAGATCAGATTCGAGCCCAGGTTGGTGATTTGGTCGGCAATGGTGGCCTCGGTTCCCGCGCTGACCGCGATCATCACGATCACCGCCGCCACGCCTATGATGACGCCCAGCATGGTGAGCAAGGAGCGTATCTTGTTGGCAACAATCCCTTCCCAGGCGACTTTGATTACTTCAGATAGGTTCATTTTGTGTATCCTTCCTATTACGTCCCATTCTTCTTGTCGCACTCGATCCGGCCGTCGCGCATGAGGATGGTGCGCTGAGTGTGGGCCGCAATCTCCGGTTCGTGGGTCACCATCACTATGGTGCGCCCCCGATCGTGCAGCTCGTGCAGCAAGGCCATGATCTCCTCACCGGAGCGGGTGTCCAGGTTCCCCGTCGGCTCGTCCGCCAGCAGCATCACCGGATCGTTGACCAGCGCCCGCGCAATGGCTACCCGCTGCTGCTGCCCACCCGACATTTCGTGCGGCTGGTGGCGCATCCGGTCCGCCAGCCCCACGGCCGCCAGGGCCGCTTTGGCTCGCTCCTCTTGCTCGGCCGCGCTCAACTTGTTTTCCCGCAGGTAGAGCAGCGGCAGCGTCACGTTCTTGATCGCCGTGGTGCGGGCCAGCAAATTGTAGGATTGAAAGATAAAGCCGATATGCCGGCTGCGGATGGCGGCCAACTGCGCCTTGTCCAGATGGCTCACGTCTTCGCCACCCAGCAGGTAGCGCCCGTCGGTCGGCCGGTCCAGGCAACCCAGAATGTTCATCAAGGTGCTCTTGCCGGAACCAGACGGCCCCATCACCGCCACAAACTCGCCTTGCTCGATGCGGATGTCCACCCCTTCCAGCGCCCGCACCATAATCTCTCCCATGCCATAGATCTTGTTCAAACTTTGTGTCTCGATGGTGCATTCGGTCGTCTCGTTCATTCTCGGCCTCATGTGATTTGTGATTTCCTACTTTGTGTCCACAATGCCGGTGGTGACCTCGTCGCCCAACTCCAGGCCGGAGAGGATTTCGACATAGGTATAGTCCTTCAGCCCTACCTCCACCGGCGTGAACACGGTCTCGCCCTCTACTATCCTAAAGACCGCGTACTCGCCGGGGGTAATCTCGTTCAACGCTTCCACTGGCACCAGCAAGGCGTTCTCCGCCCGGCCGCCGATCACGTCCACGGTCGCATTTGCGCCGATGGGCAAGATCTGGGGCTTGGCGTAGGATGATGGGTCCAGTTGAACTATCGCACGCACCATGGGCACCCCGCTCACGGTGACCAGTGCGGGGTCCACCTGCACCACGTACCCGCCGAAGGTGTCGTCGGACAGCGCGTCAAAGACCACTTCCACCTCGTATCCGACGCCGGCGCTGTTCAAGTCCGTCTCGTCCATGAATACCTCGATGCTGGGCTGCTCGATGTCCGCCACAGTAATCAGCGACGCCGTACCTACGCTCTCGCCCGCCTGGGCCGCCACCGCCATCACCACCCCATCCATGGGTGCCACCAGCGCCGTGCTCTCCAGCTCTTCTTGAGCCGCCTTCAGGTCGAGCTCCGCCTGCTCCAACGCCAGTTGGGCTTCCTTCGAGCTGGCTTCCAGGGCGGACTGCGCGTCGGCTAGGGCAATCTGGGCCTGAAGCACTTGAATCTCGGCCGATTGGTTCTCCTGTTCGTCGGGC
>WSZX01000102.1 GCA_013139935.1 Ardenticatenales bacterium | reverse complement strand
AACTCAGGCGGGTGACGATGTCTACTTCACCTGTCTGGATGGCGGCCACGCGCGTGGCGGACTCGGGGATCGGCCGGAAGATCACGGTCGCGATCTTGGGCATTCCCCGCCAGTAATCCGTATTGGCTTCCATGGTGATGTGGTCGCCCTTCGCCCATTCGACGAACTTGAACGGGCCGGTGCCCATAGGATGCTCATTAAAGCCTTCCTGGCCCACCTCTTCAAAGTAGCCAGGGGGTATCATGGCCCAGTTATCGGCAACCGTTGACAAGAAGAGCGCGTCGGATTCCTCCAGTGTGACCTTGACGGTGTATTCATCAACTGTCTCCACTGCGGTGGCAGTCTTCCAGTGATAGGCGTATTCGAAATCGGAGGCGACCACGCGCTCCCAGTTAAAGACCACTGCATCGGCATTGAACGGTTCGCCGTTATGGAAGATAACGCCCTCGCGCAGATGGAAAGTGTACTCCGTGCCATCATCAGACACTTCCCAAGTCTCGGCCAACTGGGGCACAATTGTGCCCCCTTCGCCGAACCAAACCAGCGAGTAGTACATCTGCCAATCAGTCGTAGAGGCCTGCCGTTCAGCCGCCTGTGGATGGTCGAGGGAGTTGGGGAAGGTCGAGGTGGCTCTCACCAGGGTGCCTGTTGGCGTCTCCGGCGGCGGTTCTGCCGGGACTTCAACCGTGATTACCACTTCCTTTTCGACTTCGACTTCTACGGTCTGAATGACCTCCACTTCCTTGATGACCTCCACTTCCTTTTCGACTTCGACGGTCTTGACGACCTCTACTTCCTTGATGACCTCGACTGTCTGAATGACGGTCTCCGGCTGGCATTGGGTCATGACCATGCCCAACACCATCAGGGCGGCCAGGATACGGAACAACTTGGTTTTCATCTTTCTTTCTCCTCTTGATTCAACTCGTTTGCCTGCAATCGTGGTAAGGTTGACCTTGCTAGAACATATGGTTTACCTGGGTGCATCACCTCCTCCTTGGAAAGAAATCACAACTCACTACTATCTGATCGAGTACGCTACTGTGCTGGCATCTGCCTGCCTGCGACCTGTCACCGCTGAACCTCCTCAACTTCCTCGTACCAGCGCACGCGCGTGCCCAACTTGGCCCGCATCTTCCAGGCAAACGATTTGGGGGCCACGTCCATCGCCTGTTGGATGGCGTTCAGCCGCTCCTCGACCAACTGCGACAGGGCCTCTTCCAGCTCGACCTCTTCGTTCGTCAGCAACTGGTGGAGCTTCTCAATGGTCATGGAGACAGTGGTATAGAGCCCCCAGTCCTGAGCGCACAGACCGGCAATGAGGTCCACGTTGATGGTCTCCTCATCCCCCGGCCCAGCCTCGTGGTCCAGGACCAAGGTCACTAGGTCGAGAGCATCCTTGCGATTCAGCTCTACGATCTGGGCCTTGGAAAGAAAAAGCTCGGCCAGTGGAATCGTCAACGGTTCAACGTGCAGCCGGTCGGCCAGGGGGAGCTTGTGGCACATGGTAAAGTCGCCGATGAATACATCGATCTGCCGGTTACGCGGTTAGTCGTAATAGAGTTGCCGGCGGTCGCCGCTGAGCGTGTTGAAGGTCTTGTTTGGTGTGTACCCCATCCCCGACAAAAAGTCCCCCAGCTTGCGCGCGCCGGGTTTATCGGTCACGAAATCAATGTCGGGGTACTCGCGCACCAGGGCAGGGTGGGTGGCGTGCGGGGAATGAACTTTGATGGCCAAACCGCCGATCACCCGCAAAAAGATGTTCTCTTTCTGCGCCTCGGAGACGAGACGGTGCATCTCATCTTCCAGGTTGACAAGAGTTTCCATTGGTGCTCCTCTCGACAGAAAAACCTGACAGGTTTCCACGCGTGCCCTCGCGGGCAGGGACCGGGAAACCTGTCGGGTGTGCTCAGCACGTGGTTCTACTCGACGGGAATCTCTTCATAGATCTTGGCAATATCGATCCCTTGGCGCCTGCGATAGGCCCGGAAGCCCACATAGATGGCCAGGGCCAGCAGGTACATCGACAGCATGTAGATGACCGAACTGGTGTTGGAGATACCAATGCCATAAAGCCCATTGGGGTCAATAATCCACTGGTAGAGCAAAAAGCCCAGAAAGCCACCAAAGATGATCCCGGCAACGGTGATGAGCGGAATCCCGGCAATCTTGTACTTGGCGATTGGCGATGCCTTGTATAGGTCGGGCTTGATGTAGGGCAACAGGATTGCGGCAACGGTGGTCCCCAGGTAGGTGACGGCGATGACCAGGGTAGAGCAGAGGGCGAGTGTCTGGAAGTTAAAGATATTCCAGGCAAAGAGTGCCGAGACGACCAACGATGGAACTACCATCAGCAACAAGGCGACAATCGGCGTGCGGGTGCGGGGCTCTATCTCGGCTACCTTTTCCGGCAGCAGGCGGTCAAAGGCGGCTGCAAAGATTACTCGGGTGGAGCTGAGAAAGACTGTGCCCGACCAGCCAAACCACCAGGCGCTCATCGCCAGCACCACGACAAACTGGATGATCCTGCTCTTGGTCATAAAGACCGCCAGCATGGCCGGATAAGGCCACACTGGCAACGGTGGCGCCTGGTCGGTATAGCCCCAGGCATAGTTCCACCAGGCACCGTTGGCCTTCATGTAAAAGTCCCAGGTGATCGTCTTGTTGATCAAGAGGAAAAAGACGACCCCCAGAATTGTGGTGATGATCAGCGCCGATCCCATCCCCCAGAAATTGCGCTTATAGTCGGTAGCACCGCGCACTTCGCCGTAGAGTGTGGCGCCCCAGTTTGGCCACAGGTTGAAAAAGACGATGTAGGGAATAGCCAGAAAGATGACGCCTAGCGTCCCACCCGTCAACGGAGAGATTGCGCCGGCCTCTTCGCCGGCCGCCAGGGTTCCCTCGTAAACGTCGGCATCGGCCCCAAACATCGCTGGCGCCTGTTCCTCCAGGCCGGTGCGGAAGGAATCATGATTGCCAAAGAGCAAAAAGGCAAATACGACCAGCAGGCCGACCATGCCGATCCAAAAGCAGTACTTTTGGATGCGCGAGTACCACTTCATCCCGATGGCGATGTAGAATGCTACCACGGCGCACGTGACGATGGCCACGACAAAAAGGGCCAGCGGCGTCTGGCTGAACCAGAGGGCGGCATCTTGGGCGCCCAGGATGCCCAACAAGGGGGTGAAGAACAACTGGCGCAACATGTCAGCATAGAGCGGCACCCAGAGCCAAAGGATAAACCACCAACCGGTTATCGCCAGCACAAAGCCGATGCCGCCGCCCAGGATACGACTCTGCCACACGTAATCACCACCGGCGCGAGGCATGACCGCAATCAGGCTGGCATAGATGATCACCTCAAAGATGATAAACACCGCGCTGATCATCAGTGCAGGCAATATTCCCCCCTCTAGATAGTACATCTGGCTAAAGATGTAGAGGCCTAGCGTGATGAGGTTGATGGAAAACAGAGCATAGATGAACGCATCAAAGACAGACCACGAGCGTACCAGGCCGGTGGCCTTGCGCAGGAACAAGCTGGTATCTTGTGCCGTGACATTGTCGGACATGATTCTATTCTCCTCTTTCTTTTACCTGTTGATAACTGGAGCACGAATTTCCCACTCCGATAAGCATCAAGGTGGCCGATTAAAGCCTATATGAACGCATTTTTCATAAGCGACTCCTAAACTAGACCTGTTTCCTTGACCCAAGCACAAGTTCCTCCTGAACAGTAACGCTGGGCGGCCTCGGGCTCTCGGTGTGCCTGAGCATTCGTGCCCCTGCGTACTAGTTCAAAAACAACTTGGCGGTTTTGTGACCGCTCTACCCGTGAATCACGATTGAAAACGGAAAGTTATTCCTCAACAAGTGCTGATCAATCGCAGCTCACCCATCGAAACCGTGCTAGCCCGTAGTTAGAATATAGTTCTTGACCTTGTTGCGAGCCAGATTCACATAGGCCCCCAGGAGGCGACCTTGCTCGTACATGCTGCCGGGGTTAATGCAGAGGGTCCTGCCTAGCCGGATGGCTCCCTTGCCTTCGTGGATGTGCCCGAATAGCCCCAATAGAGGTTGATATCGGTCGACAATCTCTCGGACAGCGTGGCTGCCGGCCGGCACGAGCGAGCGTCCCGCGTGCTTGGGTCGAAGATCCTCGGTCAACTCGGGTACGTCGTCAAGGGTCGAGCCATAGGGTGGCACGTGGATGTTGAACACGCTGTTCTTGGGATCTTTTAATTGGGAGAGCATCGGTTCGTAGCGCTTGCGTAGATCATCTTCGCTCTCTTCCCGGTAGGTATGCCACGGCGTGATATTGCTCCAACCGGAATTCAGCATCTCGTGATGCTTGTCCAGTTCAATGACCGTGCCCTCGACCAACTGCACGTGCTTGGACGTTCGGATAAGATCATCCAACTCGAACATGTCGTCATTGCCCGGCGCCACATAACAACGGACGCCGGTACCCTCTAGCTTCTCATCGGCATAGGCCAGCCACCGTTCGGCCGTCTTGAGTACCTCAATGCCGAACAACTCGTCCACCCGGCCGGGGTCGGCATTCAGTTCGGCGATCTCATCGGGGGTGGTTCGGTAGGGATAATAGCCCCGACTCTTGATGCTCTGCTCCATCTCTGCAACCTGGTCCTCGCCGTGCAGCATGGATTCCTGCTCGAGCAAAATAGCCTTAAAGGTGTCTCCGCCCTGGTGAATGATGGGCACGATCGCCTTGCCGGTCATATCTCCGCCAAGAATGATGATCTCTGCGCCGTAAAACTTGGCAGCGTTGATGAACTTTTTCCAGCAAATGTCCGATCCATGCACGTCAGTGGCGAAGAATAGACTGGTCACGAAATCACCTCCTTTGTACTTGTCAAGGAATAGCTTCCCGTTTTCAACAGTGATTCACGGGCAGAGCGGTCACAAAACCTCAAGTTGTTTATTGAAAAGTGCATTGGCTCAAGAATCCTATAGCACCGCGCGAATCCGCATCTGAAACTTGATAAGATGTGTGCGGATGACCGCCTCGGCCAGGTCTGGATCACGATGTCTGAGGGCCTCGACGATCATCAGGTGTTCCTGCAACGCATCCTCCATGCCTCCCATCCGATCTACTGTCAGATACCAAATGCGCAGGCTCAAGGCATACAGCCAAATAAGCCCATCGGCCAGGAACTTGCTATCACTGGCTTGAACCAGCAACTCGTGGAATTGCTCGTCGATGCGCATCAAGGTCCGGTGATCATTCGCTTCTGCGGCCGCCGGTACCTGCTGAGCCAGCTCTTCCATCTCATCGATCATCTCCGCGCTCGCTCGCTCCGCGGCCAGCCGCGCACAGGCAATCTCCAACGGGACCCGCGCCTCAAAGATCTTCCGCAGATCGGCAACACTGATGTCGGTCACAAACATGCCGCGGCGGGGCAGAATCGTCACCAGATCCTCTCGTGCCAGTCGCTGCAATGCCTCGCGGATAGGGGTGCGGCCCATCCCGAGAGTCTCTTTCAGAACTGCCTCATCCACCATGCTGCCAGGAGGCATTTCCAACGTCACGATCTTCTCTTTGATCTTGGAGTAGGCTCTGTCACCAAGAGAGGGCAAAGGAACAACTCGCAAGGATGGAAGGTAAGGGACAGCCAAGAGGAAAATAACTCTCTGTGACTCGCCGCCAATGATAATATATCAACAGTATATGCCACTCTTCCCAGCTTGTCAACCACAACCACGTGGCGTGCAAGGCCTGTTATCGAGGTTGCCCCAGGCATCTGGAGGAAGGGGGGTGTCGGAGCGGCGCCGCCGAGAAGCGATCGGAGCACCCCGTCGTGCCAACGAATGAGGCCGGTGGGGCTCTGGGCGTCTTAGTCGGCGTCAGCCAGGGGTGCAGTTTTTGG
>WSZX01000076.1 GCA_013139935.1 Ardenticatenales bacterium | reverse complement strand
TCCGGCCGGGCCACTATGTCAGCGTCTTTGGCGCCGGCCCCATTGGCCTGGCCGCCATCGGCCTGGCAAAGGCCTCCGGCGCCGGCATCATTGCGGCGTTCGAGATCTCCCCCCAGCGCCTGGAGCTTGCCAGGCAGGTTGGCGCCGATTTCGCGTATGACCCCCGCGAGGTCAGCGCCGGCGATGTCCTGATGGATCTGAGTAAGGGGGTGGGTTTTGACTTTCATGTGGAGGCGGCCGGCGTTCCCGAGTTGCTTATCCCAGAGATGGAAAAGGCGATGGCCATCAACGGCAAGCTGGTCCAGATCGGACGCGCTGCCAAGCGTGTGCCCATGTACCTTGAGACCTTCCAGGTGCGCCGCGCCCAGGCCTTTGGTGCTCAGGGCCACTCTGGCCACGAGACTTTCCCCAACGTCATACGCCTGGTCGCCGCCGGCCGGTTGGACCTGAGGCCCATCATCACCGCTCGCTATGGCTTGGCACAAGCGGTGGATGCGATCGCTAAATCCATCGAGCGAGCCGACGGAAAGATCCTGGTCAAACCCAATTAGGGGGTCGCGGCACCAGGGGATCGCCACCAGGGCGAACCCCCACTTTCAACTCCGGCCATACTCGACAGGGAGGTGATGGTATAGGAAAAGGCAATGAATGTGTCAACGTTTTCTAACCATGTTCCATCTGGAGACCCATTAATAAGGAGGTAGGAAATGTCCCGTTATGTCAAGATTCTAGCTGCGTTGATGTTGATTGCCATGTTTGCACTTGTCGCTTGCGACACGGCAGAGGAGGAGTCTCAGGTTACTCAGACCGGCTATGTCATGGGCCTGGCTATTCACGAGAACCCCGCTGAGTCGTCGTTCTGGGGCGTGGTGGAGACCGGTGCGAAGGATGCCGCGGCAGCCGTGGGCGTAGAGCTCAAGTCCGGTGGCAGCAATGACCCCGCGGTTCAGGCGCAGTTGATCGAGACCTATATCGCTGACGGCGTGAACGGCATCATCGTTTCGCTGGCCAACCCCGACGCCATGAAGGATGCGGTCATGAAAGCTTCGGACGCGGGCATCCCAATCATCACCGTCAACTCTGGCGTGGACGTCTACAAGGAGCTGGGCGCCATCACGCACGTAGGCCAGACCGAGTTTGTGGCGGGCCAGGGCGCGGGCGAGCAGTTTGACGCCGCTGGCGCTGCAAAGGTCATGTGCGTCATCCACGAGGAAGGCAACATCGGCCTGGAGGAGCGCTGTGACGGCCTGGCTGATTCGTTCAGCGGCGAGGTCGAGCGCTTCAACGTCGCCACGACCGGCGTCCGCGACATCGCCGGCACTCTGGCGAGCATCCAGGACAAGCTCATCGCCGACGCAGATATCGACGCCATCCTGACCCTGAACCCCAACATCGCCGACGCCGCCTTGCAGGCCATCGAGGCGGTCGGTGGGAGCCAGAAACTGGCTACGTTTGACCTCAGCCCCGACGTACTTGAGGCCATCGAGGAGGGCAAGATGATGTTCGCCATCGACCAGCAGCAGTACCTGCAGGGCTACTTGCCGGTTATCTTCTTGTACCTGTACAACGCCAACGCCAACACCGTCGGCGGCGGCCTTCCGGTGCTCACCGGTCCTGGTATCGTCGATGCCAGCAACGCCGGGGCAGTCAAAGACCTCGCCGCTGCAGGGACTAGGTAGGCCGATATCTATCGAGACACACAGTTTCGGGACGGGCAGGCTATCTTTGGTGGCCCCCGTCCCGGAATCTGTATCTATGCCTAAAGGCAACTGCCTGGGCCTGGCTGATCGCAGTTAAAGATCTGCCAGGTCTGGGCTGAGGAGTCTCACCAAGGGAGGTTATCAGTGGCAACAAAGGCGACTATTGCCGGACAGAGGGACGAGCGTGTCGCTCAAATCGGCTTTTTCCGAAATCTTTTCCGTCAGCCCGAAGTCGGGGCGGTCATTGGGGCGGTTGTTGTCTGGGCATTCTTTGCCATAGTGACGCCGGATAACTGGGTGTCGGTTACGGGCGTAGCTCGTATCCTGGACTCGTCTTCTACCCTGGGCATCATGGCGGTCGCGGTGGCCCTGCTCATGATCGGCGGCGAGTTCGATCTCTCGGCCGGTGTCATGACGGGCACCACGGCTCTGATCACGGGCATGATCAGCACGCAGCTAGGCTGGAGTATCTGGCTGACGATGCTCGTTGCCCTGGCCTTTGCCTTGATCGTGGGCTATCTGAACGGCGTGATGGTAGTCAAGACCGGACTGCCCAGTTTCATCATTACCCTGGCAACGTTCTTCATTTTGCGAGGCGCCAACGTCGGCGTCACCCGCCTGGTGGTTAATCAGGTTCGGGTGGCCGGCATTGACAAAGTCCCAGGCTTTGAGGCTGCCCGCCTGCTCTTCAACACCGAGTTTCAGATACTCGGTGCCGAGTTCCGGACGGTGACCATCTGGTGGATCATTCTCACCGTCATCGCCAGTTGGATTCTTCTCCGTACCAGGTACGGCAACTGGATATACGCCACCGGCGGCGACGCCAATGCGGCTCGCAGCCAGGGTGTGCCGTCCCAGTGGGTCAAGATAGCCCTGTTCATGACCACCGCGACCGCGGCCTGGCTGGTGGGCACGATGAATGACCTGCGCCTGCGTTCGGCCGTCGCTAGCCAGGGCATCGGCAATGAGTTCATCTTCATCATCGCGGCCGTGATTGGCGGCTGTTTGCTGACCGGCGGTTATGGTTCAGCCATCGGCGCCTCAATGGGCGCACTCATCTTTGGCATGGTCCGGGTGGGCATCACCTTTGCCGGGTGGGACACTGACTGGTTCTATGCCTTTTTGGGCGTAATGCTTCTCGTCTCGGTTCTCGTGAACGACTTTACCCGCAAACGTGCAGAAGCTGTGACGGTTGCGGGTGCAAAAGCCAAGACTGAAGAGAAGGAGGCAGCATGACTGAGCCTATTCTTGCAGTTCGTAAAATCAGCAAGTTGTTCGGCAGCGTGATCGCCCTGAGCGACGTCTCGGCCGAGGTATATCCCGGTCAGGTTACTTGCCTTCTTGGAGACAACGGCGCTGGCAAATCTACTCTGATCAAGATTCTCGCGGGCGTACACCAGCAGACTGACGGGGATTTCTTTTTCGAAGGCAAACGGGTCAAGTTCAACTCGCCTCGTGAAGCTCTTGCTCGCGGAATCGCGACTGTGTACCAGGATTTGGCTATGGTTCCGTTGATGCCTATCTGGCGCAATTTCTTCCTCGGAGCCGAGCCGGAAAAGGGACGGGGGCTGTTCCGTCGCTACGACATCGAATTCGCCAAAAGGACAGTCCGTGAGGAACTGGGCAGGATGGGAATCGACATCCGCGACCCTGATCAGCCAGTGGGCACCATGTCCGGCGGCGAGCGTCAATCAGTGGCCATTGCCCGGGCTGTCTACTTTGGGGCCAAGGTGCTGATCCTTGACGAGCCGACAGCGGCGTTAGGTGTCAAGCAAGCGGGCACAGTGCTCAAGTATATCGCGCGGGCCGCGGCCCGGGACTTGGGCGTCATCTTTATCACTCACAATCCGCATCATGCTTATCCCGTGGGCGACCGGTTCATAATACTCAAACGTGGCCGGACTCGAGGTATCTGGAACAAGGACGAGATTACTCGCGAGGAGATGATCCGCAGCATGTCTGGCGCCGATGAGATGGAGGCATTGACGCACGAATTGGATGAAGTGACCCGCAGGCGGGAGACCAACAAGTTGGCAGACAGCGAAGCGGGGAGTTGAGCAGATTGGCGCGATCGGTGGATGTCAGACCCACCCGTGTCGTGACAGAGCGGGTGGGCGCCCATTTGGTGGCTGCTGCCGCTGCTGTGGTCGCGGTGTTGGCGCTGGCGAACTGCTCTCAGCCCAAGGACTTGCCTCGACTCATTGTCGATGAGTCCGTGGCCGATGATTTCCGGGCCCTGGCTCTGGAAACCTGGGATCAGTTTCTCGCTGCATTCCAGCCAAGGAGCGCTTGCTTTGGCGATGTAGAGTTGCGGGCCACAAAGACCCTCGACAGCAGAGCGAGCTACGATCCGGAGACCGCCGCCGTGACTGTACGAGTTCCAGCCACAGCGGTGATGCTGCAAGGCGCGCTGATCCACGAGTGGGCCCACCACGTCGAATTCCAGTGCGGCGAGCATCTGGCACTTAGACCAGCGTTCCTCTTGGCGCAGGGATTACCGCTGGAGACGCCATGGCGGCCGGAAGTTCCATCAATGAACATGGCGGCCAGCCAATGGGCCGAGATCCCATCTGAGCAATATGCAGAGGGAGTGATCGTACTCGTACTGGGCCGGAGGCAGGTCCCGACCAGTGCACGGGTAACGTTAGATGGCGTACGCGCAATTGAAAAGTGGGCGGCTGGAGAGGACATGAAAGGAGAGAGGTATGTTCAATAGAATACTCGTCCCGGTGGACGGTTCGCGCCATGCCAAGCGCGCGGTTGAGGCTGCAGTTGATGTGGCCAAACGATACGAGAGTTCAGTCTATCTGCTGCATGCAATTCGTAATCTATCCCTTCCCAAGGAGATCCTTGAGATGATCGCTGCGGGGGAGGTGACTGAATCTCGGATGGAGATTCTGCAGAATTCGGCCGAGATCATATTGGAAAACGCCAAGGCCAGGTTCGACGAGGCTGGGATCTCTGATCCAAAGTGCGAATACGTTATTGGGGCTCCAGCTACAGAGATTGCCGAGTATGCGAAGACGAACGCGATTGACCTGATTGTGCTTGGACACCGCGGGCTGGGCCCTCGTGGTTCACTGTTAGGTAGTGTGACGAGGAAGCTTCTCAATTTGACCGAGGTCTCGTGTCTTGTCGTTACCTGACGCCTGGTTCAGGTGGACGAGCATGAACGATTTCTTCGTTTTGGTCGACTGGGAGAAGAGTGAATGAATTCACGAGAAAGGGCATTGAAGGCACTGAATCACCAGGAGCCGGACCGTGTTCCTTTTGACCTTGGAGGAACAGGGCTGAGCACCATTCACATCACTGCCTATCAAAACTTGCGCCGATTTCTGGATATGCCTGCCCTCGAGCCCCGCGTTACGCACGTGGCGGAGCAACTGGTGGCAGTCGATGAGGATCTTGCAGAGTGCTTGCAGACTGATTTTCGGCCGGTCCTACCGGGACTGTCGTCTTTATTTCGCTATCGCTTTCGTGAGGAAGGGGCGTACGAGTCTTTCATTGACGAATGGGGAATCGGCTGGCGCAAGCCAAAGGATGGTGGGTTCTACTATGACATGTACCATCACCCGCTGGCAGCCGCGAGTTCCCTGGACGAGTTCCGGACCTATCCTTTTCCCGACCCGTTGGATGACCAGCGTTTTGTCACCTTGCGGGAGCAGGCGGAGGCGGCTGTCGCGCGTGGAAAGGCGGCCGTCCTGGCTGGGCCTTCAGCCGGTATCGCCGAAGTCTATTCCTGGTTGCGTGGTTATGAGCAGTATTACATTGACCTTGCACTCAACCCGGAATATGTGGCTTGTATGCTGGACCGGCTGGTGGACTATAAATGCGCGTTTTGGGAGCGGGCACTTGATGAGGTAGGCGATCTGGTTGATGTGGTGGTCGAGGCCGATGATCTGGCCGGTCAGAAGAGGCTGCTCATGGCCCCCACTACTTATCGCCGTCTGATCAAGCCGCGCCACCGACGTCTCTTCTCCTTTATCAAAGAGCAAGCCCCTGTCAAACTGTTTTACCACTCTTGTGGAGCGGTACGCCCACTGATCCCTGATCTGATTGAGGCGGGAATCGATATTCTTAACCCGGTGCAGATTAGCGCCGAGGGAATGGATCTTGGAGAGCTCAAGCAGAAGTATGGGCAGGACCTGGTCTTTTGGGGAGGAGGGGTTGATACACAGCGGATCTTGAATACGGGCACTCCCAAGGCAGTGAAAGAGAGTGTCCGTCGAAACATTGAGGCATTGGTTCCTGGGGGAGGCTTTGTTTTTGCCGCCGTACACGATATTCAGTCAGATGTTCCCCCGGAAAACATCGTGGCAATGTGGGAAGCATGGAATGAGTATGGTGTCTATGAGAGTTTCGTCTGACGAGTGAGCTATTATGAAACGCAAGATAAACGTTGGAGTGATTGGCGCCGGTCGCATCGGCCGGGTACACGCGGAAAACCTGGCCTATCGCGTCCCGGCTGCCAATCTGGCCGCCGTGTCAGACATCTTTGAGGAAGCAGCCGTCAAGCTGGCGGCCGACCTTCAGGTCCCGGCGGCCCATGAGGACCACCGGCGGATCATGGAGGATGAGAGCATTCATGCCGTTGCCATCTGCTCCAGCACCGACAGCCACGCCCAGATGATCATAGAGGCAGCCGCAGCCGGCAAGCACATCTTCTGTGAGAAGCCTATCGCTCTTGACCTCGGCGAGATCAATCGCGCGCTGGCGGCCGTGGAACAGGCCGGTGTCAAGCTGCAAATCGGCTTTAACCGGCGTTTCGACCCTGACTTTCGGCGGGTGCGGGATGTCGTCGCCGGCGGAAAGATCGGGGAGCCTCACCTCTTGCGAATCACTAGCCGTGACCCCCAGCCGCCCCCCATCGAGTACATCAGGGTCTCCGGCGGCATCTTTCTGGACATGACCATCCACGATTTCGACATGGCCCGTTTCCTGATTGACAGCGAGGTGGATGAGATCTATGCGGCCGGAGGCGTAATGGTGGACCCGGCCATTGGGCAGGCGGGCGATGTTGACACTGCCATCATCACCCTGCGCTACCAGAACGGCGTCATCGGGACCATTGACAACAGCCGCCGGGCTGTCTACGGTTACGATCAGCGGGTGGAGGTCTTTGGCTCCGAGGGTATGGTAATGGTCTCCAATCAGACGCCCGATTCGGCCGTCGTCAGCGATGCGGCCGGAGTACACGGTTCCCTCCCCCTGTTCTTTTTTGTGGAACGGTACGCAGAGGCGTATGTCGCTGAAATGAAAGAGTTTGTCGAGTGCATCCGGCAGGACGTGGACCCGTCGGTAACGGGCATCGACGGCCGCATTCCCGTGGTAATGGGGTATGCGGCGAAAAAATCGTACCGGGAGAACCGGCCGGTCAAGTTGAGCGAGGTCGAT
>WSZX01000153.1 GCA_013139935.1 Ardenticatenales bacterium | reverse complement strand
AAGGGATGGGTGCGCGGGTGAAAAAGGACACCATGTTCCCCCGGTTTGCCTTGTACGGGTTCCTAAAGAACCTGCGATTCTTTGACCCGTTCATCATCCTCATCTTTCGTGAAGGGGGGCTCTCCTTTCTCCAGATAGGCCTTCTCTACTCCATCCGCGACCTGGCGACCAACGTGCTCGAGATCCCCACCGGGGTGTTCGCCGATGCTTTCGGCCGCCGCAAGTCGATGATCATGGCCTTTATGGCCTATATCATCTCGTTTTGCATCTTTTACCTCTTTCCCAGTTTCCACATGTACGCGCTGGCGATGGTCTGCTTTGCGTTTGGCGAGGCGTTCCGGTCGGGCACGCACAAGGCCATGATCCTGGAGCACCTGGCGCTCAATCGGATGGATCACTTGAAGCTGTCCTATTATGGCCGCACCCGCGCCGCTTCTCAGCTCGGCTCGGCGGTGAACGCGCTGATCGCGGCCGGGTTGGTTTTCTACACCGGCAGCTACCGGTACATGTTCCTCGCCTCCATCGTGCCCTATGTGCTGGATCTTTTCAACCTGATGACATACCCAAAGGAGCTGGATGGCGAACTGGTGCAACTCGACCGGAGCAGCTTCTGGGCTCAGATCAAGACGACCACCAGGGCGTTTTTTCACATCTTTGGTGACCGGCATGCGACGCGCGCCATGATGAACAGCGCCGGTTTCTCGGCTCTCTTCAAGGCGACCAAGGACTATTTGCAGCCGATCCTGGAGGGCTTGGCCATTGCCTTGCCGCTCCTGGTGGTGCTGGACGATACCAAACGGGCGGCCGTGATTGTGGGAGGGGTCTATTTCATCATCTACCTGCTTTCCAGCTATGCATCGCGCAGTGCGGCCGGCATTAGCGAGCGCTTCTCCAGCCCTTCCACCGCCATCAACACCACCTTCCATGTGGGGACCGTGTTATTGTTGGTGGCGGGCGCGGCCGCCTGGCAGAGCCTGGCGCCTCTCGCGGCGGCCGCCTTTCTGGCGCTGCATCTTTTGCAGAATGTGAGACGGCCGATGAACGTGGCCTTTATCAGCGACCAGATCTCCCACCGGGTGATGGCGTCCGGCCTCTCGGTTGAATCCCAATTCACCACCATCCTGGCGGTGGTTTTCGCACCGATCCTGGGCGCGTTGGCCGATCACTATGGGGTGGGCGCCGCGTTGGTCGTCCTTGGCGGCGGGATGTTCCTGCTGTCCTGGTTGGTCAGGGTGGAGCAGAAATCGCCGGACGAGAACGGCCCCGGATCGCCGTAGATCGTCGTAGACTAGGTAGGTACGATTTTAGACTTCGAAAGTCTGAAGAGATGCTTCGTTGACCAAAAATGCTTGAAAAACCAGCCAATCCTGCCCGTCGGGTCACACCTGAAGACTTCCAAAGTCTTTCTGAGGCAAGAATTTGGATCTACTGAGACTGGGCTTTCTAGGATGTGAATCGAGTGCCCCCGACTGTTCTCAGACATCGCAAGTCGGGAGGCCTTCGACGGCTCGCCGAGGATCAGGCGATGCGCGCCTCTGCCTCGGCGAGTATGGCCCGCAGCGCCTCCAACGTAGCCGGCGGCAAAGGCGCGGACGCGGGCACGTGGGTCGCGATTGCCTGGCGGGCACGCTCGCGAGCTGATTTGATGGCCGTGGGGCGCCCGGCCTCCAGCCACGCCGGGTGGGACCGACGGTCAAAAAGATGGGGATACCAGGCCTTTCGAAAGTTCCGAGCGGTGTGGGCCGTGCTCAGATAATCCCCGCCGGGGCCCACCTCGTGGATGACCTCCAGGGCCAGGGTTTCCGGGGATATGTCGATGCCGCCCGTCAGCCGGCGCACGAGGCCGATGATCTCGTCGTTGATGACCACCATCTTGGCAGCGGCGGTCAGTCCTGATTCGATATAGCCAATGTCATGGACCAGGTTGGCGCCGCTCAGCGCAGTCCACAGGATCCATAATGCGCTCTCGATACCGGCCTGTATGTCGGGCAGCTTGGAATCCGAACATCCAGAGAATCCCCAGACCGGCAAATGGTAATGGTGATGGGCCAACTCGGACATGCCCATGCAGTGGAGCATAAACTCCGGTGAACCGTAGGTGGCGACCATCGTGCGCATATCGAGCGGGCCGCTGCCGGACCCCCATACAAACGGGGTGCCTCTGCTCCGCAGTTGGGCGATCGCCAGGCCGCTCAACACCTCGGCGTTGGCCATGGCCAGGCTGCCCGCGGAGGTGACAGGGGCTGATGCTCCCTCTACCGGCCCCGGCGCGTACACAAAGGGGAGGCGATGATCGGCCATCATCAGCATCTTTCGCAATACCGCCTCCGAATGGCGCAATGGGGACGAGGGCTCCAGGTAGGCCAGCAGGAAGGGTTTGAGGGCTAGCTCATCTGCCCCTCCCGCTATGGTCTCGGCCATGGCGATGATATCGGCCAGGCCCGCCTCGTCCCAGGCGGTAAACACCACCGGCTTGGTCGTGTTCTCTATCATGGCGAGGAACGAGCGCCGATCCGATGTCTCCACCGGCACGTCCGAGGGCAAGGCCATGGACATCACGAAATCAAGATTGGGCAGAGAATCAGCCAACCGGGCCAGATCTTGGACATCCGACAGCAAGGACGGGCGCCGCTCACCGGTTTCCAGGTCCAGCGTGTTCGGCAGGTCAGAGCCGGTGCCATAGTAGGTGCGATGCCCCTCCAGGTACATGCGCTGCCGGCCGGCCCGGTCACAGAGCACGATCCGCGAAGGGGCGTGCAGAAGCGCGTCCTCAACCACGGCCGCCGGAAAGCGCACCAGGCTCTCGTCCGTCACGACACAGCCGGCATCTTGGAGCAGAGCCAATGCCTGCGCCTCATAGACACGCACTCCGGTGCGGCGCAGTATCTCCAGCGATGCCAGGTGGATCTCATCCAGTTGCGCGTCCGTGAACATGCGATAGCCGGTGGGTTGCGCCTGCACATGGTCTCCGTCCACCGCTCTCTCTGATTGCTTGAGCATCTGTCTTCTGCGTTGCATCGGAACGTCCTGCCTCCTGTTCATATCACCACCTCCGCCTCTCTCTCCCATCGCCGCAGCCCCTTATTCCACACCCTCCGCTTTCCGTTCTGAATGGTGAATTACGTGCACTCCGCGGCCTCAGTAATGCCAGGTTGCTGTGTTCGATTCCCAAGGGCTCGGCCGTGGGGGGCAAGAGCCCAGTTCGCCATCCTCCCGCCTCAGGCTGGATCTGTGTGGGCGTGAGCCGCTGTCACCAGGGCATCGATGAGATGGGGGTGGGTATCCAGGGGGAATGGGCTTCCCGTGCTGGCAATGAATCCCTTGGCCCTGGCGCCGATACGCACCTGGCGCCGGACCTCGGCCGCCATCTCATCCGTCGTGGAGTGAAGGCCAAACCATACCGCGTCAATGTTCCCGAATATGGCTGCCCGGCCGGCAACGCGATCCACCACATCCCCTAGCTCGACACGAAAGTTCTTCTTGCTCTCCTCAACAGCTACTGCCGCGATGTCCAGTTCGGCAATCCGATCCAGACGGGGGACGACATCGCCGCATACGTAATGGATAGGCAACAATCCCAGCGAACGCAGGTGGCGAAAGTATGGCTGGTTGTAGGAGAACACAAACTCATCGTAGCTCTTGGGCGAGATGATGTCGGCCCCGGTCAAGACCTCCTCAACGTACACGCCATGAACGCCGACGGCCGCCCATGCTCGCATGACTTGCTGTGTCTGGGCGAGCTTGCGCTGCAACAGATGGTGAAACAGGGCCGGCCGATCGAGCTGGATGAGCATCAGGCCCTGGAAACCAAGCAGGTCATACGCATCGGAGAAAGGGGTATCGAGGATCGTAGAGAGAAAGACGCGATCGCCACTGCGGGCCAAGATCTCTTGTGGTAGGTCATAATCCCCGCGAGCGAGCAGTTCATCCGCAGAAATGATCGGCAGGCGCGCGTCCACGTCATCCTGATCCCGCAGTTGGGCCGAGACGTCCCACACATCGGCGGGTGAGCGAGCCGCCGCCGTCAGTTGGGCCTCCCCACACGGCA
>WSZX01000434.1 GCA_013139935.1 Ardenticatenales bacterium | reverse complement strand
GCCGTCATCGCACCGGCCGGATGGCGGCAGCGCTGGCCTACTATGCCATTTTCTCTCTATTCCCGCTGTTGTTGTTGCTGTTGGCCGTGATTGGGCATCTGCTGAATGAGGGCTGGCCTGTAGCTCTGGATGCCCGCGATTACCTGGTTCAACTCACAAGCGAGGTGCTCCCGGCCGCAGCTGATTGGGTGAACGGCGCCATCGCGACAGTTCAGGCGGCTCGCGGTACCTCGGGCGTGATCGGCATCTTGGGCTTGCTGTGGTCCGCTTCCGGTGTCATTAACCATCTCCACATCGCGCTGGATCAGATCTGGGGATTCGACGAAATCCCTGCTTTCCGGCTCACAATCAAGCGCCGAGTTGTTTCGATATCTCTGGTTCTGGGCCTGGCGCTGCTTCTGTTCGCGGTGCAAATGCTCAAGAGCATCACGTACGTGCTTGCGAATCTGACCGACCTGGTGCCCGGAAAGGCGCTCGTCAGCGGAGCAGTCACCTGGTTGCTACCCTTTATTATTGCCACCGTTGTCTTTGCGGTCATGTACCGTACATTCCCATCTTTGCCGGTTTCCTGGGCAGAAGTCTGGCCGGGCGCACTGCTGGCAGGAGTTGGCTGGGAGACACTGAAACTGCTTTTTGCGCTCTATGCAATCGAGTTCGCCAATTGGCAGGCGGTCTATGGGCCGGTGGCCAGTGTGATTGGCCTGCTGACCTGGCTTTATCTGTCGTTTACCGTGATCCTGTTTGGAGCCGAGTTCTCGGCTGCGTACTCGGCTCAGTTGCAGATGCGGGCCGACAGTGGGCGCACGCAGGCAGAGAACGGGCGCGGTGACGGCGCGCCTCGACGGTCCGACGAGGCTGCACCGAGCGAGCCTGCAAACGCATCCTCAGGGCGCCCGAAGGCGGCCCGGGCAGCGGCCGGCTTGATCGGCGCGGTCGCTGCGGCTGGACTTGGTGTGAGGCTCCTGTTGGGGCGTCGGAAAGAAGAGTGAGCGGTGGCAAGCTGCCTGAGGCGATGGGAGGAAAACGATGAAGCTGGCTGTTGATGCGATGGGAAGTGACTGCTATCCGGTTCCCGACGTGGCTGGGGCGGTGCTGGCTGCGCGCGAGGCAGGGCGCGGCGATAGCATCATGTTGGTCGGGGACGAGGGGCGTATACGGGCCGAATTGGAGAAGCATGAGACGGCCGACCTGCCCCTGTCCATTGTCCACGCCAGCGAGGTCATTGAGATGATCGACAGGCCTGCCCAGGCGATCAAATCGCGACCAGATTCCTCGATTGTGGTGGGCATGAACCTGGTCAAGTCCGGCGCTGCCGATGCCTTTGTCTCCGCTGGGAACACAGGCGGCGTGCTGGCAGGGGCGCTCTTTCGGTTGGGGCGGGTCAGAGGGATCAAGAGGCCGGGACTCACCACTCTTTTCCCTTTGCCTACGGGCCCGGTCGTCCTATTGGACGTTGGGGCCAATGCGGACTGTAAGGCGGAATACCTCCATCAGTTTGGTTTGATGGGAAGTGCGTACGCAGAGCGCGTCCTGGGAAAAACGAGTCCTACCGTGGCAATCCTCTCCAACGGCGAGGAGCCAGGCAAGGGTAATGCTCTGGTCAAGGAAGCGTATGGTCTGCTGCACGCGTCGCCGCTCAACTTTATTGGGAATATCGAACCCAAGGAGTTTGTCACTGGCGTGGCGGATGTGGTGGTGACGGACGGTTTCACCGGCAACGTGGCGGTCAAGCTGGCAGAGTCAATCTCCAAGATGCTGATCAACATGATTGGCGATCAGATTCGAGCGAGCCCGATCACGATGCTTGGTGGATTGCTGGCCAAGCCGGCCTTTAGGCGGGTGAAGGAGCAGTTGGACCCGTTCAAGGTTGGAGGGGTGGTCCTGTTGGGCGTGCGGGGAGTGGTGATTGTTGCCCACGGGAGATCGAATGATGTGGCCATGAAGAATGCCATCCGGCAGGCGCGCGTGGCAGTGGAAGGAGAGCTACTGGTAACCATCGAGCAGGGGCTGGCGGCCTACGAACCAGCCCGCGGAGGGAATACGCAAGAATGAACCGTCTTCAACGTCACCGTGTCGTCGTCACCGGTCTGGGGGCAATCACGCCTCTCGCGCTTGACGTGAAGGAAACGTGGGCTGGCCTGCTGGCCGGCCGGTCCGGAGTTGCCCTCATCACCCAGTTCGATGCGTCGGACCTTCCTTGCCGGATTGCGGCCGAGGTCAAGGGATTCAACCCACGGGATTACGTCCACTTTAAGGAAGCCCGCCGGATGTCCAGGGTCTCCCTGCTGGCCGTGGCGGCCGCCCAGGAAGCGGTGGCCGATGCCGGACTCTCCATTCCTGTGCCAGAGCCGGAACGGACCGGAGTGCTCATCGGTACCGGCATGGGTGGCTTTGAGCGTTCCGACAAGGCCATGCAAGGCTATCGCGCCAGGGGTCTGCGCGCCATTGGACCCTTTGACCTCATCTCGTCCGTCCCCAACATGCCGGCGTTTCACGTCAGCCGTGAGCTTCAGGCCAAGGGCCCGCTGAGCACTGTCGTGGCGGCCTGTGCCACCGGCACACAGTCCATCGGCGAAGGGGCTGAGTGGATTCGACGGGGCAGTGCGGATGTGGTTGTGGCCGGGGGAGCCGAGGGACTGGTTCATATCGGCACCATTGCCGGTTTCATCGCCATGCACGGCCTGTCCTTGCGGAATGATGAGCCCGAAAAGGCGAGCCGGCCGTTCGACGCCGACCGCGATGGTTTTGTAAGCGGCGAAGGGGCCGGTGTCGTCGTGTTGGAGCGGTTGGAACATGCGCTGGCGCGCGGGGCTCACATCTATGCTGAGGTCCTGGGACAGGCGTCGTCGGCCGACGCCTTTCATCCGGCCGCCCCTGATCCGAACGGGGCAGGGGCCGTGCGAGCGATGCGCTGGGCGCTGGAGGATGCCGGGGTCTCGGCGGAGGAGGTGGACTATATCAATCCACACGGCAGTTCGACGCCGCTGAACGACAAGACCGAGACCATGGCAATCAAGAACCTCTTTGGGGAACACGCCTACCGTGTGGCGATCAGCGCCAGCAAGTCGATGCTGGGCCACCTGATGGGCGCGGCCGGGGCAGTGGAGGCCATAGCCTCGATACTCACGCTGGAACATGGTATCATCCACCCCACCATCAACTATGACACGC
>WSZX01000341.1 GCA_013139935.1 Ardenticatenales bacterium | reverse complement strand
ATCGGCGCCAATGCAGCCATCGACGTCATTGGCGGCCGCGCGGAAAACGCCTTGCTGGTACCGGTGGAGGCACTCAATGAGATCGCCCCAGGCAAGTATGCGGTCTTTGTCATGGATCCCACGCACTACGGGCCGGTGTTCACCCTGGTTGACGTGGGGCTGATGGACTATTCCTTTGCTGAAATCATCTCCGGCGTTGACCTGGGTGATGTGGTCACCACCGGTATTGTGGAGACCAACTGATGGCCCGGCCGTCGATCATTCAGACGTGCAGCACTCGCCAGGTCTGCCGCACGGGCGGCAGCCAGGTGGCTGTCCTGGATGGTGTTGATGTCCAGATCGATGGGGGCGAATTCGACGCCGGCGCCAAGCTGGGTGACGTGGTCGCCACCGGTTTCGTGGAGGCTGACTAGTGGCCCGGCAGCCGATCATTCAGACGTACGGGATACGCAAGGTCTACGGTATGGGCGACATTCAGGTGGTTGCCCTGGACGGCATTGACCTCCAAATCGATGAGGGCGAGTTCGTTGCCGTCATGGGGCCATCCGGGTCGGGTAAGAGCACCTTGATGAATATCCTGGGCTGCCTAGATCGGCCGACCGAGGGCCGTTACCTCCTTGGCGGGGAAGATGTCAGCCATCTGGACCGGGCGCAATTGGCCGCCATCCGCAGTCGGCGACTCGGCTTTGTCTTCCAGTCCTACAACTTGCTGCCGCGCACCACGGCGTTGAACAATGTAATGCTGCCGCTGCTTTACCAACGGGACGGCAAGTTGAGCACAGCCGAACGGGAAGAAAAGGCAAAGCTGATGCTGGCTTCGGTCGGCCTTGCCGGCCGGATTCACCACGATCCCCAAGAGCTGTCGGGCGGCGAGCAACAACGGGTGACGATTGCGCGAGCGCTGATCAACGATCCCCTGGTGCTCCTGGCCGACGAGCCGACAGGGAATCTTGACACGCGCTCCGGGCAAGAGATACTTGCTTTGCTGCACGAGTTGCACGACCGGGGACGCACGATCGTGATAGTGACGCATGAACCGGGCATTGCCGCGCAGACGGAACGCATCATCCGTCTGCGTGACGGCCGGCTTGAATCGGATGGTCGCGATGGGTCTGCCGGAGGCGCACGTGACTCCTTCTGAAGTGATCAAGGTCGCCTGGGACGGGGTTGCTGTCAACAAGGTGCGCTCTATGCTCACCATGCTGGGCATCATCATCGGGGTGGCGGCCGTGATCCTGATGATCGCAGTGAGCGCAGGAACCGAAGCTACCATTGCCGAACAGATCAACAGCCTGGGCGCCAACCTCATCTTTGTCTCGTCCTCCTTTGGAGGCATGGGCAGAATGGGCGGTCAAACCACTGGCGCTACCCTGGTCTACGATGACGCGCTGGCAATGGCAGAACTCAACGGGGTCGCGAGCATCGCGGTAGAGATGCCCAGCACGCAGTTGGTCAAGGCGGGCAATGTGGCCCTGGATGAGGTGTCCATCCTGGGTACCACACCAGGCTTTCCCTCAGTGCGCGACATGACAGTGACGAGCGGTCGTTTCTTCAACGAGACGGAACTGGAGCGCACCTCCAAGGTGGCGGTGTTGGGCTACGGCCTGGCCCAAGAGCTATTTGGCGCCGAGTCGGTGTCAGGACAGAGTGCAATTGGGCAGACGGTGACCCTCGGCTCCACCAAGCTCACCGTGATCGGCGTACTGGCCGAGAGAGGGATGGTGGGTGATACGGACTTTGACGCCCGATTGTACACACCCATTTCGATCATCTTCAAATATCTGATCCCCAGTCGGTTCGCCAGGATGATGGGCGATGCGGTGCGGCTGGTGTACGTCGAAACAGAGAGCCAGGATGTGATGGACGACGTGATCCTGCAGATCGAGCTGCTGATGGCAAAGCGCCAGGAGGTGCCGGTCGAAGAGCTGACCGTGAACATCACGACGCAGCAAGACATCATCGAGACGCAAGAGTCAACCACGGCCGCGTTTCGTTCGCTGCTGGCCTGGGTAGCGGCCGTCTCCCTAGTCGTCGGTGGGATTGGCATCATGAACATCATGCTGGTCAGCGTGACCGAGCGCACGCGCGAGATCGGTATTCGCCAGGCGGTGGGCGCAACGCCCAGCGACATCCGCCGGCAGTTCGTCGCCGAGGCACTGATGTTGAGCCTGGTGGGAGGGCTCATTGGTGTGGCGGCCGGCGTGGGCGGTTCTTGGCTCTTTGGCACCACCAGCGGCATGCGCACCGTCGTAGCGCCCGAAAGTATCCTGATGGCGTTTGGTTCCGCGGCCGCCGTCGGCATCTTCTTCGGCTCGTATCCCGCCAACAAGGCAGCGCAGCTTGACCCGATAGAGGCATTGAGGCACGAGTAGGTGACGAATGACAGAGGGCGAACGACAACGCATCAAACATTCGCCGTTCCTCTGCAGTTCAATAGGAGTTCAGAGATGAAGAAGACAGCCGTTGTACTGAGTTGCTTTGCAATGGTTCTGCTGCTGGCGGCCTGTGGCGCCAACGCCGAGGAAGGCAGTGCGGCCGAACTGGGCGGGCTGAACGAGAACCATGCGGACGCGCTGCCAGTGTCCACGCAGCTTGCCCTGGGGTCCCTGCAACTGGAGGACACCGATCTGGTCATTGAAGAAACCCAGGCAGCCGATTTGGTGCCCTTGTGGCAGGCTTTCCAGACCTTGAGCGAGAGTGACAAGACAGCCGATGCCGAAGTGGCGGCTGTCCTGGCCCAGATCCAGGAGACCATGACCGCCGAGCAGATTGAGGCGATTGCGACCATGGCCCTGACGGCCGAGGATGCCACAGCCTGGATGCAAGAGGCGGGCGGAGGTTTTGGACGCGGCGCCATGATGGGGGACTATGCAGCCGACGGGAGTGGGTCCGGTGGCGCTGCAGCCGGCGGCGGCAGACCGGCCGGTGGCGGATTCCGCGAATTCGGCGGTGGCGGGCTTCCGGGCAGTGGAATGCCCGGTATGGGTGGCGGTTTTGGAGAGATGGACACAGATGCCCGGGCCACGCGCATTGCCGGGATGGGCGGGGAGGTAGAGGATATGATGGCGGCATTCGCGAATCGAGCACTGACTAATGCGCTTATCCGGTCACTGCAGGTGAAAACCGGCGAGCTGGACGCAGCCGAGGTCGAGGCCGGATGGTCGAACCAAACATTGTGGAACACCGTGAGCGAGAGCACCGGCATCCCGTTGGAGACCTTGCAGGAGGGGACGGCAAACGGGGCCACTTTGGCCGAGGTCATCCGCGCCAACGAAGGTGATCTAGAGGCGGCAAAAGCCGCCCTTGCGGAAGCTTTCAGGGATATGCCTGCCATGGAGGGACTGGATGTGGAACAGCGCATCTCTGATCTGCTGAATAGCTCGCTCCGGTCTGGTCGTCCCAGCGAATAGGCGGCAGTGCAGCCACGGGGATCAGCCACCGTTCCCGGTCGGGCAAACCACCATGATACCGGGTCTCTCAGCCTTGGCGGACGAGTAGCGCCGGCAATCGATGGCAGAAACGCGATCGCCGGTGCGCTGACGGAGGTGCTCGTGGAGTGAGGACCGAGTACTACCGGTGCCTCATTCTTCTAGCTTGGCGAGTTCCCTTGCCTGCTGGACCGCGGAATAGGTAAAGATCGTCAGGAGAAGCATCGCAACTCCGCCGATGACCAGATCAAACACCGAGGTCTTGCCAAAGGGGAGTGTTAGCGCAGGGTTCCCCACAAAGAACAGAAGCGTGTTGATGATAATGAGAAGGGCCCTCACTTCGGTTGGCCCGAGCTTTCCATACGAGATCTTGAACACACCGTCCACGTAGGTACGAACATAGACCAGGACCGACAGCAGCAGATAACCGATCAGCGCCAGACAGGCAATCTCGAACTTGACATAGGGCGACAGGCCCAGTCCAATGACCACCAGCACCTCACTAAAGGCATCGACAGTGTGATCAACAAAAAAGCCGTATTTGGGCCGTTCGATCTTCCTATAGCGGGCGAGCGTGCCATCCAAGCTGTCGCCAAACCAATTGATCACGAACCCCAGACTGGCCAGCCACAGAAAGGCCGGTTCGTAATTGCTTAGCCAGTAGCTTAGAAACACCATCACTGCCCCGACAATCCCCACCCCGGTCAAGGTGTCAGGATTCACCCAGGCTGGCATGTGCCCGGCCAACCACTGCAGCGCCGGTCTCTCCAATGGGCCAAGCAGAATATCATTGATTCTCTTGTGTGGTTTGATTTCTGTCATTTTTCGCACCTGTTCGATAGAGTTCCAGGTAGCCAGTATACCGCCTTCGGAGGCAGACGGCAAAGAGGAGGCTGAGAGTGGAGAATCACAGGCGCGGTGCCGTCCCCTCTTCAGTTCCGCTGCTGCACATGGAAAGTGGGGTTGGGCCGCCTTTATCGAGCATTCGGAGCAGGATGTGATATAATGACATCGGAAATCACAACCCGTTGTCACGGAGCGTCCATGTCGCGAGTAGCCACCCGAATCTTCTGTCTCTGTCTGGTTATCAGCATGGGATTGTCCGGTTGCGACACCACACCATCGGACACACCCTCACCGACCGAGACCCCGGACACAGCCACGCCTCAACCAACACCGACCAGGGACGTTGGCTTGACCCCCACGCCCGGCGGTGCGTTCTTGCCCCCTGGCCCCGTCACCCTGACCATCTGGACCATCCAGGAGTTCGCCCCGACCGACGAGGATGCCGGCGGGCGGCTGCTGCTGAACCAACTGCTGGCTTTTGACCGCAGCCATCCAGACCTGACGGTAGAGGTCATCGTCAAGCGACCTACCGGACCGGGCGGGATCATGGATTACCTGAACACTGCCAGCGAGGTCGCGCCGTCGGTTCTGCCAGACGTCACCGTGCTGAACAGTCAAATGCTGCGCACAGCGGCGACGTTTGGGGTTGTCCAGCGACTGGATGACTTGCTGCTGCCAGAGATGGTGGAAGATTTGTACCCCGTGGCCGGCCAGCTAGGCAGGGTTGACGGGGACCTCTTGGGAATCCCTTTCGCAGTCGACTTTGAGCACGTGGTCTATAACACGGGCGTCTTGACAGACACCAGCCCCACCACCTGGGAGGCGATTATGGACAGCGATGGCCCCTACCTCTTCCCAGCCGCCGATGGAGCGCCGGTGGACAGCACGCTGATCCACTACATGGCAGCCGGGGGCACGCTGTACGACGAGGAGGCGAATCCGCGCTTTGAGATAGATCCATTGACTGAGGTGTTCCGCTTTTACCAACGCGCCGATTCAGGGGGCATCATTCCGGTCGCCGCGCTGCATACCGACTCTCTGGACGCTTCCTGGGATGCCTACCAGAACGGCAATGCGCTCATTGCCCACACCAGCGCTACTCGCTATCTCTCCGGCCGCGCCGGCCTGCTCAAGACTGCCGTGTCTCCCGTCCCCGGCCCGGAAAAGGCGGCCCGTTCACTTGTCTCCGCTTGGCACCTGGTCATTATCACCCCAGATCCATCTCGTCAGCAACTGGCGGCTGAACTGCTCGATTGGCTGATGGCACCGGACAACCTGGGCGTCTGGAGCTATGCCGGCCGGTGGTTGCCTGCCTCGGACGGGGCAATGGCCGCCTGGCCGACCAATGACGACTATGTCCGATTCGCCCGTGAACAGATACTGAGTGCCATCCCGTGCCCCGGTGAGGAGTATTATCAGGTAGCACAATCCCTGGGGCTGGCGGTGCGCGATGTTCTCCTGGGCAGAAGCTCACCCGCGGCCGCGGCCGCCAATGCCAATCCCTGAGCGTGTCGAAATCCACGACTTGCTGCTATCATACCGTATGCTCATGCACCGGGGCATAAGACGAGGCACCTATGAATCTAACTTTGGCAGAAGTCGCACACATAGCTGGACTTGCCCGCCTGGCCCTCACCGAAGAGGAGATATCCCTCTACCGGGAACAGCTCTCAGCCATTCTGCAGTATGCCCAACTGCTGCAAGAGTTGGACACGGAGGGGATTCCGCCAACTGCGCTGGTTTCGCCCACGCATTGCATCATGCGACCGGATGAGCCGCAGCCGTCCATGTCACGAGACGACCTGCTGTCGAACGCGCCGGCTACGGCCAATGGATTGTTCCAGGTGCCACTTATCCTGGATCAACGCTAGCCCGGGCCCGGATATCTGCACCGGCTGGCGGGACAGAAAGCCACTCGACAAGCCCGAGACGACCAGTGCCCCTTCACGACTTGACCCTCGAGCAGGCCCACGCTCTTTTGCAGCGGGGAGAGATCAGCAGCGTAGAGTTGACGCAGGCTCTCCTGGACAGAATCGCGGTCAAAGACAAAGAGATCTCCGCCTACCTGACCGTTACTGCAGAGGGTGCCATCGCGGCCGCCCGCCAGGCCGACGCACGCCGGGTGGCAGGGGAGGAGACCCCCTTGCTCGGTATTCCTATCGCCATCAAAGATATCATCCACATCCGCGGCGTCCCCACAACCTGCGGTTCTCGCATTCTGGAAGGGTTCGTGCCCGCTTTCAGTGCAACCGTGATCCACCGCCTCCAGGCGGCCGGAGCAGTCTTGCTGGGCAAGACCAACACTGACGAGTTCGCCATGGGGTCCTCCACCGAGAACTCGGCCTATTTCACGACCCGCAACCCCTGGAGTCTGGAGCGCGTACCCGGAGGTTCCAGCGGAGGGAGTGCAGCGGCCGTCTCCGGGCGGATGGCCTTTGCCGCTCTTGGCTCCGACACCGGCGGCAGCGTGCGTCAGCCGGCCGCCTTTTGCGGTGCGGTGGGCATCAAACCCACTTATGGCCGGGTCAGCCGGTACGGTTTGGTCGCCTTTGCCTCTTCGTTGGACCAGATCGGCCCCATTGCCCGGAACGTGATGGATGCTGCCATATTGCTCGGCGTGATCGCCGGCCATGATCCCCGCGATTCGACATCGTCCAAGGCGCCGGTACCAGATTATCAGGCCGGCTGTTGGCGCCCGGCCGGAGCAGGGGATGGATTGAATGGTCTCCGCGTGGGTACGCCGGCCGAGTATCTCGTCCCGGGGATGCAGCCAAGAGTCACAGCGGCCGTCCGGGAAGCGATTGCCACGCTGGAAAAGCTGGGAGCAGAGATAATCGAGATCAGCCTGCCCCACACCAAGTACGCCTTGCCGGCCTATTATCTCATTGCCCCCGCCGAGGCTTCTGCTAACCTGGCCCGCTACGACGGCATGCGATATGGGCTGCGTGTCCTGGGCCAAGACGTCGGGAATACCTACGAGCAGACGCGTGCGCAAGGGTTTGGCGCTGAGGTCACGCGGCGAATCATGCTGGGCACCTTCGCTCTCCGTGCTGGGTACTATGATGCATACTATCTCAAGGCACAAAAGGCCCGCACGCTCATCAGGCAGGATTTCGACGCCGCCTTTGAACGGGTGGACGTCATCGCTACCCCTACTACTCCCACCACCGCTTTTAGAGTGGGCGAAAAGATGGATAATCCGCTAGAGATGTACCTCGCGGACGTCTTCACACTGTCAATGAACCTGGCGGGCATCTGCGGGCTCTCGCTGCCCTGCGGGTTTGACGATCAGAGTTTGCCGATCGGGCTCCAGTTGATGGGGCCGGCTTTAGGTGAGGTCGTCGTCCTTCAAGCGGCGCATGCTTATGAACAGGCGACTGGCTGGCACAAAGAGAGACCGGCGCTGTAGGCGTGCAGCAATAGGTGTCGATGGCGCTGTGACGGATTCAGAATCATCCATGACAGAAAGGAGTCACCATGCAGGTCATAATACCAATGGCCGGATTCGGCAAGAGGCTGCGGCCGCAAACATTTGCTCGCCCCAAACCCCTCGTCAACGTGGCCGGCAAACCGGTGCTGGGGCACGTGCTCGATTCACTGGCCGGACTCGATATCAGCCAACTGCTCTGCATCACCGGGTATCTGGGTGACCAGATCGAGGCCTACGTCAAGATCAACTATGATATACCGACCCGTTTCTACGAGCAGAAGGTGCTGACAGGTCAATCGCCGGCCGTATACCTCTGCAAAGACGACGTCTCTGGCCCGGCGTTGCTCGTTTTTGTGGATACCCTCATCCAGGCCGATTTGCAGCAGTTGAAGACAGAGACCGCCGACGTTGTCGCATTTGTCAAGGAGGTCGAGGACCCGAGCCGATTTGGGGTGGCAGAAGCGGGGCCGGACGGCTGGGTATCGCGCCTGGTGGAGAAGCCGGATGGGACCAAGCACGGCAACCTGGCGGTTGTCGGCTTTTACTATATCCGCGAAGCGGCCGATCTGATGGACGCCATCGAAACTCAACTGGCTGAGGGCATTCAAACAAAAGGAGAGTACTATTTGGCGGATGCGTTCAACATCATGATCCGCAATGGCTCCAAGATGCGGGCAGAAGAGGTAGAGGTGTGGGAGGACTGCGGCAAACCAGAGACGGTGCTGCGCACGAACCGTTTCCTGCTCGACCATGGCCACGACAACGG
>WSZX01000210.1 GCA_013139935.1 Ardenticatenales bacterium | reverse complement strand
GCAAAGCAGGCACTCGCAATCATCGCAGCCCGGCCCAAGCATAGGCCTCAGACAGCCTCTGGAGGCCCTCCAAGAAAGAGGGTGTGGAATAACACGCCGTCACATCAAACGGAGCGCCGCGTCAGTGGTGAGCCAGCTCGCAGTGCGGGTTCCGCCAGTGCAATGGGCGCCCTGGGCGTTTTTCAACCCTGTCAAGAAATGAGCCCCCGGAGCCGCCTGCTGCGCCCGCGGTTCCTGGGGACAGAGGTCAATGCTGCCTTCCGAGAGCGATCTCCGAAACCACTTCACTTGCCCGGGCACTGGCTCACGATGGCCGGATCAATGCCCTTGTTACCATAGGCCTTGTCAAAGTGAGTGGCAAAGTCGTCAGCCAGGCTCCGGGCCCGGAAATCAAAGGCTTCCTTGTCCTCCCACGTATTGCGCGGGTCAAGGATCTCGCGATCGACTCCGGGGCAGGTGGGGGGCACCAGAATGTGAAACAGAGGATCCTCTCTGTACTCAAGATCGTCCAGTTCCCCGCCAAGCGCCGCGTGGACAATCGCTCGGGTAACGTCAATATCCATGCGACTACCCACACCAAAGGGGCCGCCGCTCCAACCCGTGTTTACCAGGTAAACCTGGGCCTGGTGGCGGTTCATCCGCTCACCGGGCATCGAAGCATAGACACTGGGATTACGAGGCATGAATGGCTCGCCAAAAAAGCGAGAGAAGGTGCTCACCGGATCAACGATGCCCGTTTCGGTGCCCGCCAGCTTGCTGGTGTAGCCCATAAGGAACCAAAGCATCGCTTGCTCCGGCAACAACTTGGACACCGGCGGTAGAACGCCATTGGCGTCTGCGGTCAGAAACAGAATGGTCCTTGGATGGCCGCCCACGGGCGGATCCTTGATATTGGATAGGAACGCAAGTGGATAGGAGCCTCGCGAATTGGGTGTCAGCCGTTCGTCATCCAGGTCAAAGCGTCCATCAGGGTACATCATGGCATTTTCGACGATGGCGCCATGCTCCAGTCCGGATGCTTGGTGCAGAATGGCGTCCCATATCTCCGGCTCTTTCTCAGCCCGCAGGTTGATCAGCTTGGCATAGCAGCCATTCTCAAAGTTGGCGATGCCTTGTTCATTCCAACCGTGCTCGTCATCACCCAGTAGAGCGCGGCGCGGATCGGCCGAAAGGGTCGTCTTGCCGGTACCCGAGAGCCCCAGCAGCAGCGCAATGTCGCCATCTGGGCCCTCGTTGGACGAGCAATGCAGCGGCAGAATCCCCTCGGCCGGCAGCACATAGTTCATGACGGTGAACATGAGCTTTTTTACGCTGCCGCCATAGGCCGAACCAAAAACCACGCCCCGGCGCCGATCAAAATCCATTGCCACTGCCATGTTAGAGGTTTTGCCATCGCCAAGCTTGCGCAACCGCCCCTCGTATTTGACCCGCTCAAGCTTGTCAAAGGGCACCGCTACCAGGGTGAATCCCCGGTGCGCAAAAACGCTCCGTCCAATGTCCTGGGGCACCGAGCGGAACATATTGTCGGTGAACAGCGCTGCAAGCGCACAGTCGGTGACTGTCTTTACCGGCAGCGCATACTGGGAATTGGCCCCCAAAACGCGATCGGTCACGTAGAGCCTCTTCTTGCCAGCGAGTGCTCCAAGCGCATCATCCATGATCATATCAAACGTGTCGGGCTCCATGGGGATGTTGTTGGGCGAGTCCCAGTCGATGTCCGCCTCGCTCTCTTGGTGGCGAACGAGGTAGGTGTCTTTGGGGCTGCGGCCGGTAGATTCGGGAGGGGTCCAGGTTGCCAGCGCGCCATTGGCGCTATAAAGAGCTTCCTTGTTGTCCACCGACTGCCGGATCATCTCTTGTCTGCCGGGATTGCTCTGGATATCAGGATGCTGTGTCAGAACTTGGGTTAGCCTTTCTGCAAATTCCACCTTTACCTCGTGCTATTTAACTATTCATCCTGGATACGAACTGCTCCACCGGCTGACGATTCTACCAGGAAAAGGAGTTCCTGCCCACGGGCGGCATCGAATAGCGCGCTGTCAGACCGAACTGAGCGCCGCCCAAGTGGAGATATCGAGTGGGAGGGAAAGACCCTCCCTACCACCCCCCGAGCTTGCCTTTCGTAGCGCTGGTTCGGGCAGAGCGGTTAGCCCTCTGCGTGTTCATCAGCACTCTCCCCACGCGCGCGGCCAAGTCCGGGCGGATGGTCCTCCAAAACACAAAAGGCACGGGAGGAGATCCACGTGCCTCGGATTCGGCCTTGCGGCACTCAAGGCTCAAGTTTCCTTGAAACGCATCTCCAATTCGTCAAGCATCTGGGCCGCCTCGACCAGCTTGTCAAGCGGATTATCCTCTCCGGTAAAATACCGGTAATCGGCCGGCATGATATCCAGCGCTTCCACCAGTTGCCCGTGTCGCGCCCGCAGGGTGCTTTCGCTGATACCATAGAGGGCGGAAAGCTCCGGCCGCGTCCCCTTGTGAAAGTTGACCTTGCGCACCGTATAGTCCAGCGCAGCAGCCCACGCTTCTGGCTTGCGAATAATGAGCCGCTGCCGGCCGATGGCGATCCGGTACTCGAGCCACATCTGGATAGCGACCCCGATATCGCTCAAATCCATTCGCCCGGCACGCATGTGATCAATCAGCGTCTCTTCCACCTCATCCAGCGCAGTTGAAAAGAGCCGTTCGTACCTTTCCGCCAGCCGCTGGTTCGGTTCCACGTGGATATAGTCCCCCAGCGCGCGAATGGCGCTCTCGTAATCCCCCCCTCTAGCCAGCGCGCGAGCCAGGTTGAGGTGGTACTCGGCACTATCCGGGTCAGCCACGGATGCTGCCTCAAAGCTCTCAGCCGCTTGGTCCAACTCCCAGTCGGCATAGAGTTCGAGCCCCTTCTGGTTCAGTTTTGCTGCCCGTTGCTTTGCACTGGTGATTGCACGAGTCTCAGTGCCCATTCCCGCCTCCCGCGGCTAGAGTAACGGCCAGGATTATATCACGGAGGCCCACAGTTAACCAGCGGCCGGCGTAACCCACTGAGGATGTAGAATAAGAATCGCTCGCCGAGTGGGGGAGATGTAGGGGGAACGGCATCTTGTCCGTTCTTCGACACCCTCCCCACAGAAACTTGGCTCTCGGCCGGGCGGGTGATACAATGACTCGCACTGGACAATCATGCACCTGGCAGTCAACGCCTACTTTTGGAATCGCCCCGACACCGGCAGCGGTCAGTACGTCCGTCAACTGGTGCCCAGCCTGGCGCAACTGGCGCCGGATCTGCGCATCACGCTGGTTGGCCCAGCACAATTGGCGCCGCCAGGGGAATCCCTTCCTGAATCGTGCACCTGGTATCCGGCCGCCGACTGGACGAGAGCCTTTCCCCGGCCGCTCGCCAAAGTGTTTTTCGAGCAGGTTGGCTTTCCACGCGCCTGCCGGGAGATCGAGGCGGAGGTGGCGCACGTGCCGTACTGGGGCTCGCCGCTCCGTTCACCGATCCCCACGGTGGTGACGATCCACGACCTGATTCCTCTGATCCTATGCGAATACCGCGCCGGAGTGCTGGGCCGCCTCTACACCAGTCTGGCGGCGGCCGCCGCGCGCGGAGCACAGCACGTAATCACCGATTCGTTCGCCTCCCGATCGGATATCTTGACCCACTTGTCGATACCACCCGAGAAGGTGTCGGCGATCCACCTCGCGGCCGGAGATCACTTCCGGCCGGCACCGCCGGGATTGCGGCTCGACCCGGAGGTGGCAGCCAGATACAACCTGCCAGATGAATATGTGCTGTATCTGGGGGGGTTCGACGTCCGCAAGAACGTGCGCGTGCTGCTGCACGCCTACTCTCACATAGGCCCGGCGATCGGCGACCGGTTCCCCCTGGTACTCGCCGGCCGGCTGCCGGATACTCCATCTCGCCGCTTCCCTGATCTGCGGGCTGTGATCGACGAACTGGGAATCAGCGAATACGTTCGGACCACCGATTACATCGACGAGGCCGACAAACCGACATTGTACCGGGGGGCGGCCGTCCTGGTCCAGCCCTCCCGCTACGAAGGGTTCGGACTGACTCCGCTAGAGGCGATGGCGTGCGGAACGCCAGTGGTGGTCAGCAACTGCTCCTCTCTGCCCGAGGTGGTGGGTTCGGCCGGCTTTACCTTGTGCCCGGACGACGTGGAGGGGATTGCAGGCGCTATCATCTCCTGCGCCACAGAGGAGAAGCTGAGGTCCGATTTACGCCGGCGGGGCCTGGTGCAGGCTGCTCGTTTCTCCTGGAAGCGGACGGCCGAACAGACCCTTCAGGTGCTCCAATAGAGTCCGCTTCCACTTATCCATCTCTGTGCGGGACAGGACGGATCGGCCGGTAGGCTTGCTTCATACCCGCACGCCCTCCTTGGCGATGACCTCCAGCAGGGCCGGTTTCCAGTGTGCCGCAGCGATCAGGTCGATCCTGAACTCTCACGAGAGGTC
>WSZX01000331.1 GCA_013139935.1 Ardenticatenales bacterium | reverse complement strand
GGTGCTTTTCGATCGACTTGAGCACGTGCACCATGTCGCGCGGGTTGGGAATCAAGACCATGGTCAGTGCATTGGCGACGCAGGTGTTCACGCCGACCGTCAGGCCATAGGAGTGGAAAAACGGCATGACGGCAATCAACACGTCCTCGGCCTCCTTGCTTTTCGACCAGATGTTGAGGGCCGTGGCGTTGGAGACCAGGCTGAAGTGGGTGAGTTGGGCTCCCTTGGGTCCGCCGGTAGTGCCTCCGGTGTAGATCAGGGTGGCGATGTCTTCTGGGTCGACCTCCACCGCCCTGGGTTGGGCCGGCGCTCGCCGGAGCAGGTCCTGGAACCAACTGGTATCCGCATCGCCCGAGATGTCTACCCTGTGGCCTTCCTTCTTTTCCTTGGCCAATGTGAACAGCAGTTTGAGGAGACCGGCAAAGTACTCCTTGATGTTGGTGACTATCACGCGCTTCAGGCCGGTGTTGGAGCGGACGCTCTTGACCCTCCCGTAAAGGCTGCTCATGACGACCATCGTTTCCGCGCCGGAATCGTTGAGCAGGTGCTCGACCTCGCGGGGGACGTACAAGGGGTTGCAGCATACGACCATGCCCCCAATGCGCCAAGTCGCGTAGGCGGCGATGATGAACTGCGGACAGTTGGGGAGCATGATCGCCACGCGGTCGCCCTTTTTGACCCCCTCCTGCTGCAGGGCGGCCGCAAAGCGATTCACCAGATCATCGAGCTGGCGGTATGTGAGTTGGGCGTCCATGACGCGGGAGCCGACGGCCGCGCCAAAGATGGTAGCCGTGTGCTGCGGGTGCCCGGCAGCCGCTCTTGTCAGGAACCGATCCAGCGGAATGCGGGGATAATCTATCGTTGCCGGCACACCTTCATCGTAATGCCGTATCCAGGGCTTTTCCATGACTGTTCCTCCTTTCTTTGTGGCACGAATCGGGCGCTAGGCCCAAAAGAGCGAATTCCACAGCGATTGCCCCCCCTTTGCCTTGCCAGCCATTCGCTTCTCCTTGACATCCGGCACCCAGAACTAGTCCGCGTACCGGCCGACGATGGTAACGCTGCTGATGTTCATGTAGGGCATTCCGCCCAGGTTGTGGGTGAGGCCGTAGCGGGGGTTGGGCAGTTGCCGCTCGCCGGCCCGGCCGAGGAGTTGCAGGTACATCTCGTACAGCATCCGCAGGCCCGAAGCGCCGATGGGGTGTCCAAAGCACTTGAGGCCGCCGTCAGGCTGGCACGGTATGCCCCCTCCATCCAGGTCAAAGAAGCCGTCCATGATGTCCTTGAGCGCACCGCCCCGCTCGGAGATGTGCAAGTCCTCCATGGTCACCAGTTCGGTAATCGAAAAGCAGTCGTGCACCTCCATCATACTGATTTCGTCGCGGGGGTTGATGATGCCCGCTTCCCTATATGCCATGGTGCTGCACTTGGATGTAGTGAGAAAATGGTCCCCATCCCACTCATTGTAGCCCATTTCTTCCCCGCTGCTGAGGGCCAACTGGAGCGCCTTGACGGTCACAAGGTCTCCTTTGCCCGCTCCCTTGGCAATGTCGGGTGTGGTCACAATGGCGCAGGCAGCCCCGTCGCTGACGCCGCAGCAATCGTATAGCCCCAAGGGATGGGCGATAGTGGGGGACGCCAATACCTGATCCACTGTCACCGTCCTGCGCAGGTGTGCCTTGGGGTTCAAGGCAGCGTTGGCGTGGCTCTTGACGGAGACGTGGGCCATCGCCCGCTTGAGGTCGCTCTCTGGGATCCTGTGCTTGGCCCCGTAGGCGCTGGCAAGCTGGGCAAAGGCTCCTGGTGCGGTGATGTTGGGCATGATCTGCCAGGTCAATGTGCCGGCCGAAGCCCCCCAGTTGGGCAGGCCGCCGTAGCCAATATCCTTGAGCTTTTCCACGCCCAGGGCCAGGACTATGTCATAGGCACCCGAAGCCACCGCGTAGCAGGCGCCGCGAAAGGCCTCGGTCCCGGTAGCGCAATAATTCTCCACCCGAGACACAGGGATCCTGGGCAGGCGCAGCGTCAGAGAGAGCGGCAGGGCGCTCTTACCCACACTTATCTCCTCCATGCAGGTACCCAGCCAGGCGGCTTGGATCTCCTTGCGGGTGATCCCGGCGTCGCCTACTGCTTCCTCGAAAGCCTCCACCATCAGCTCTTCGGCGCCCACATCCCAACGCTCGCCGAACTTGGTGCAACCCATGCCCAGGATGGCGACCTTGTCTCGTATTCCCGTGGCCATAGTCGATTCTCCTCGCTCTATCCGAACTTGAATAGCTTCTCGACGAGCTGCGATTTCATCAGATCTCCCTCGATTCTGAGCTTGCCGGTGGTGTACGCCTGCATGGCGGGCAGCTGGCCTCCGATCAGCTTCAGAAAGTCTTCGGCAGCCATCTTGAGCGTCGTGGTGGGGCTGCCGTGGGCACCAGCCTCGACAGCACATTCGCCATCCTTGACCACCACGTGCCAGTCCCCGCCGCCGGGACCGGCGATACTGAACTGAAAGATCACGTTCATCCCGGCCGCAGCCTCTGGTCGGAAGAACTCGGTCATCTTGTCAAATACCCCTTGCACGGTCAGGATACCCCCTTTGCTTTCCCGTTCTGCTGACCGCTGACCGTTGACCGCTGATTCCTGATCGCTGACCGTTGATTCTGAACCGCTCAACATATCCACCAAAGCCGCATTCGCATCGTGATACTCCTGGGCGCCCTCTAGGTTCTCAATGCCGGCCCATTTTCTGTGAACGTCCCCTAGCGTAGGCATCTGTTCGCCATCTCCAAGCACAACCCCGGGTCCGCTCACGACGGCCGCCCGGCTGTAGAAACCCATTCCGGCGTTGAGAACCAGGCCCGAGTCGGGGCATTGCTCCGAGCAGAGGTAGAGCACCAACGGGGTGACAAACTCGGGCTTGAGCTTATCGATAAAATCGGCCGGTAACACGTCCTCGGTCAGCCGGGTCGCCGCCAGTGGGGCTACGGTGTTCACTTTGATGTTGTATTTCGCTCCCTCCAACTTGAGGGTGTTCATGAACCCCACCAGCCCCATCTTGGCCGCGCCATAGTTCGCCTGCCCAAAGTTGCCAAACAGGCCCGCCGCCGATGCGGTCATCACTATCCGGCCATAGCTCCCCTCCCGCATCGCCTTGAAGGTTGGCCGAGTGACGTTGAATGCTCCCTGCAAGTGTACTTCCAGTACACCATTCCACATTTCAGGGGTCATCTTGGCAAAGCTCTTGTCGCGCAAGATGCCGGCATTGTTGATCAAGATGTCGAGCCGGC
>WSZX01000204.1 GCA_013139935.1 Ardenticatenales bacterium | reverse complement strand
ACGCATCGTTCGTCGGCCCAGAATAGGTGGACCTGCTCCCAAGAGATCTGCGATCGGTATGGTTCTGCGGCCAAAAGCCGGTACAGCGCGCCGGGTGTTGAGCCGCCAGAGAGAGCCGCTGTGAACTGTCCCCGCAACTCGAGAGCTTTGCCGGCGAGGTCGGCAAAACGTTGCGCCGCCTGGCGGGCTAACGCCGGTGCGTCGGGGACAATGATGATTTCAGCATCCATCGCCATTTCCATCATGCCCTTGCTCCCTCCTGTTCCGGCGCTAACCCTCGAGCTGCAATCCCAGCCGCATGGTGGGAGATGACGTGTTCAATGACCTGGGCAAGTTTGGACGGGTCGTCGACGATGTGTCCTGCCTGGAGCAGGCTGGCTTGATGAAGGCTCTCGCGGGTAAAGGGCGTGGTCACAGCGACAACGTGCATTCCGGCGGCCAGGGCCGCCTTCACCCCACTGGGCGAATCTTCGATCACCAGGCATTCGCCCGGCGCGACGCCCAGCTCCTGGGCCACCAATTGATATATCTCGGGGTCCGGTTTGCTGCGTTCCACGTCGTCGCGAGTGGCGACAAAGTCAAAGGCATCTTTGAGGTTGAGGATTTCCAGCACGCGCTGGGCCTGGTGGCAGCGGGACATCGTGGCCAGGCCCACTTTGCAGCCCGTTTGTCGCGCCTGGTGCAGGAGCGATACATTGTGCGCCCATTGATTGTTGCGCAACACCTCTGGGTCAGCCAGCATCGCGTCGTAAAAACGCATCCGCACCTGGACAAAAGCCTGCCAGGGCGTGTCAACCCCGAACTCGGCCATGCGCAACCGCGAAGCTTCCTCCAATGCAAACCGCTGGATGGGAGATTTGGCGACCTCCCGACGCGAGAGCCCCACCACCTCCTTGAAAGCCTCCATGACCTCTGCTTCGGTGAGGGTGTCGAGCGCGTCCTGAGAGCGGCCGAAGGGGCACAGCTCTACGGCCGCGCGGGCATAGGAAAGCGCCTTGAGCCGCTCGGTCTGCACCAGTGTGCCATCCAGATCAAAAACCATAGCCTTGATCACAGCACCACCTCCCCCAACGTCAACATTGCCACCAGAATAAAGAGTACACCCAGCCCACGTTCCAGCACCTTTTGCGGAATATGACTGGCGACCTTTGAACCGAGTTGTGCGCCGATGACCACCCCAGGTACGGTAAAGATGACGATGCTCAGGACCGTGGTCAGCACCTCGCCGCCCGACTGGGCAAAGCGGACAAAATGCCCGACCGAAGCCGACAGAGCTGTCAGAGCCACGACAAAGACGCTCGTCGCCACCGAGACCTTGCTGGGCACCCGGCAGCGCTGCAGCAGAAAGTAGCCGTTCAGCTCGCCAAGTCCGGTGGAGATGAGGCCAACAAACAAGCCTCCGATCCCCGCGATCAAGCGGCCCTCTGTGCGGTTGCAGACCGTGTAGCGAATCTCTTCACCATCGGCCGTGGTCAGGCTCGTTTCGGCCTTTTCGCCGCCATACTCTCTGTGGATAGCTCCGTCCATGCTCGCGACATCTTTTTGCTCCGGTGCGCGCAGGAAACTGAGCGCGACGGCAAAGAGGCCAACGCCAAGCACCACTTTGAGAAACTCAGAGTCGACCCAGCCGGCGGCCCAGGTACCCAGCAGGGCCAAAGGTATGGTGGCCGTTAGCAGGGCGACACCCAGTCGGTAGTCGATCAGCCGCTTTCGGGCGTACGCGGCGACTCCACTGGCGAAACCAAAGACCTCGGTGATCAACCCCGTGCCGATGGCCACTTCCGCTGGCAGGCCCAGAGCCAGGATGAATAGGGGCGAGAAGAAGGTCGCGCCACCCACGCCAGAGGCCATCGCGATGGTGGCGATGAGTACGGCGATGGGAAACATGAACCAGTATTGCAGGGTCATGCCAACCACGCCGCTAGCCGCCTCAGGCCACCGGCCACATCGGTCCCCAGGTGCAGGCGAATCACTCGCCGCTTATTGTCCAACAACGCCTGTTTGTCGCCCAGGGCTTGAGCCATCTCGAGCAGGCCAAAGGTCACCGTCGATTGAGGATTGCCCGCCTCGTCGGGGATGGGCGCATCGCGGAGCGGGTCAGATGTCAACTGGATAAACAGGCCATTGCCCCGGTCGCCCTTGTGCAGTTGGCCAGTGGAGTGGAGGAATCGTGGTCCATAGCCCACCGTCGTCGCCAGCTTCCGTGTGTCGCGGACCCGAGTGCGCAAGGCCAGCAGGGCCGCGTCGGTCTCGGCCGTCGGCTGGACGTAGGCTTGCAGGGCCACATAATCGCCTGGTTGGGCCTGGGCCAGAAAGCCGGTCAGAGTTTCAGCGGTCATCGGTGCGGGTTCGTCTGCGGGCAACTGGCCTGTCTCGCGGTAGGCAGCAACAACCTGGCGGGCCAGCACTTTGGCTGCCTCGACGTTGGGTTGGTCAAAGGGGTTGACACTGGCACCTGCGCTGTGCTCCGGCGAAGGTGCAGGTGTCCCGAGCCGGTAACATGCCACAGCAGTGGCCATCTCCCACAGGAAGAACTGCTCGCCCAGGTCGTACAGGTCGCGCAGGCGCAACCGCACCACAGGCTGCCCGGCATCCTCCAGGGCCTGTACTGCCTCGTCATAGGTAACGTCTCCATCGAGGCTCAGGTAGAAGAACAAGCGATCGTCGCTGTAGACATCAGGCGAGCCCACCGGCTCGCCCACCACTGGCAGAATGCCGGTCCCGTTCTTGCCGGTGCTCTCGGCGATAAGCTGCTCCATCCAGGCGCCCAGGTTGGCCAACTGCGGTGAGGTGATGAAGGTCGCCTTATCCCTCCCGGCCTTGGCCAGTTCGCCCAGCAGTGCGCCCAGCCAGGCACCGTTGTTGTCGCCGTCGATGGGGCAGTTGCACGGCTCGCAGTTGCAGGCCATGGTGAGTGACTGCTCCAGCAGCGTCTCCACGTCCACACCGACAAGCGCTGCCGGCACCAGGCCAAAGTAGGACAGCACAGAGTAGCGCCCCCCGATGTTGGGGTCGTTGAGAAAGGTGGTGCGGAAGTGGTAGTTCTCTGCCAGCATTTGCAGCTTGCTGCCGGGATCGGTGATGGCCACAAAGTGTTTGCCCGCCCCGGCCGCGCCCAGCGCCTGTGCGGTCAAATTGTAAAAGTACTTGAAGAAGGACAATGTCTCCTCTGTGCCGCCTGATTTGGTGGACACGATGAACAGAGTTCTGGCCGGATCAAGACGCTCGGCGTGAGCCAGCACAGCGCCAGGATCGGTGCTATCCAGAACGGCCAGGTTCGGCAGGTTGCCAATCTGCCCTCCAAAGATGTTTCCAAACACCTCCGGCGCCAGGCTGGAGCCGCCCATGCCCAGCAACAGGACATCGGTATAGCCGTCGGTGCGCACACTGTCCACCAGTTCGGCCAGACGATAACGCTGCTCGAGCATCTTTTCGGCAATGTGCAGCCAACCCAGTCGGTTGGTGATCTCATTGGGTTGTTGTTGCCAGACCGTGTGGTCGTGCGCCCAAATGCGCGGCACGATGCGGTCGGCGACCATCTCCTCCAGGGCGGCGTCGACGGCAACCTGGTACTCGCCCAGGCTGGCATCGCGCCGATGCCACTCCTTCAACAGTCGCTCACGTTTCTGTTCAATGCTGGCCAAGAGCGACTGAAAGGCGTTGGCAAAGGAAGCCACACCATCATCTTGTAGCTTCTGGGTGATAGCAGTCAGGTCTATCCCCAGGTGGGCCAACTGCGCCAACTGTTGCCGAGCCTCATCCACGCCTTCCTGCAAGGTGGGCGCAATGGCGCCGTGGTCCATAAAGGCGTTGAGCGTGGCTGGCGGTACCGTATTGACCGTGTCCGGGCCGATGAGGCCGTCCACGTAGAGGGTATCGCTGTAGAGCGGGTTCTTGGTGCCGGTGCTTGCCCACAAGGGACGCTGGACACGCGCCCCGCGCTCTGACAACTTTTCCCAGCGCCTGCCGCTAAAGGTCTCCTTGAAACGTGCGTAGGTGACCTTGGCATTGGCGATCGCGATCTTGCCTAACAGGCTCTCGTTGCCAATGGCTGTCAGCGCGCGGTCAACGGCGGTATCCAGGCGGCTGACAAAGAAGGAGGCGACGGAAGCTACTCTGGAGGGATCGCCGCCAGCAGCGACCAGCTTCTCCAGACCGGCAAGGTGAGCTTGAGCCACGGCGTCATAGTGCTCCAGCGAAAACATGAGCGTCACGTTGACGTTGATGCCCTCGCCGATGAGCGTTTCAATGGCGGGGATGCCAGCCGGGGTGGCCGGCACTTTGATCATCACATTGGGGCGATTGAGTGCCGCAAAGAGCCGTCGCGCCTCGGTGACGGTGCCTTTCGTGTCGTGGGCCAGCGCCGGGCTGACCTCAAGGCTGACATAGCCGTCTACGCCACCGGTGTCATCATAGACCGGGCGCAGAATGCCGGCCGCGCGCTGAATGTCATCGATAGCCAGCGCTTCAAAGATCTCGATCTCCGAGCGGCCGGTTGTCACCAGTTCGCCCATCGCTTCATCATAATCGGCGCTGCCGGCGATGGCCTTTTGAAAGATGGATGGGTTGGAAGTAACGCCGGTCACACCAGTGTCAACGAGCGCTTGCAGGTCTCCGTGGTCCAGCAGCGCCCGGCGGATGTTGTCATACCAGATCGATTGGCCCAGATCAGCCAGCAGTCGCATTTTTGTCATCTCTATCCTCTCTGTGTTTGCCCCACATGGACAACGTTCTTGATCACCGTTCTTGACAGCCCCGGCCCCACACACTTTTTACCCGGTCCCTGACTGGGCAGGACAGATTCTAGAAGCCGAGATGATCACGTCCGATGTGTCCGAAAAACTCGTTGCGTGTGGCCTGGTTTTCCTTGAATGAGCCCAACATAGCACTCGTGACCATGCGCGCATTGGCCTTCTTCACACCGCGCATGGCTGCGCACATGTGCAACCCCTCGGCTACCACTGCCACTCCGACCGGGTGGAGCGTCTTGTCCAGGAACTCGGCAATCTCTTGAGTGAAGCGTTCCTGCACTTGCAGGCGACGGGCGAACATTTCCACAATGCGCGGAATCTTGCTCAGACCAATCACCTTGCCATTGGGTATGTAGGCCACATGGACCTGTCCCAGGAATGGCAACAGGTGATGCTCACACAGACTGTAGAAATCGATATCGCGCACGATCACCATCTGGTCATACGTGACCTCAAATAGGGCATCGTTGATGAGACGCACGGGATCCACGTGATAGCCAGCGGTCAGTTCCGCGTAAGCGCGAGCCACCCGCGCGGGCGTGTCCAGCAGCCCCTCCCGGTTTGCGTCCTCTCCAATCGCCCCCAGGATGTCTCGCACTGCGCATTCAATGTCCCCGGTGCAAGGTTGCTCGGGTACATCAAGCAAGTCATTGCGGAAAGCATCGAAATCAGCCGGGCGGACTTGCATCTTTTGAACCATCTTCCTTCTCCTGTGTTAGTATATCGCTCGTTTCACCCGAGAGCACTATGTCGGGACAACGCACCATCCCACTGGCTGGCAGGCCCTGGGCAATCTCCTGCAACGTATGGCCGTCTTCTGGGTGCCGCATGGTTGGCGCCAAATCGGCCAAGGGGACCGCGATGTGTGGAAATCGC
>WSZX01000095.1 GCA_013139935.1 Ardenticatenales bacterium | reverse complement strand
AAGGGCGCCCGCGAGGCGGCCGAAGAGAAAGGGATGGATTACGCTTATGTCGTGTCGGAAGCCGCTACCGACTATCGCAAGAACATTGACAATTTTGTCAGCGAAGGGTGCGGATTGATCATCACCGTCGGCTTTTTGATGGGCGATGATACAAAGGCGGCCGCCCTGGAGAACCCAGACGTCAGTTTCGCGATCGTGGACGTAGACTATTGGCCCGGTTTCGGCTGCGACGAGGGGGTCGATAGTTGTTACAGCGAGGCGGGTGGTCTGACCAATGTAACCAGCTTGATGTTTGCTGAGGATCAGGTGGGTTGTCTGGCCGGTGCTCTGGCCGGTTGTATGACCGAGACGGGCGTCATTGGCAGCGTCTCCGGTATGGAGATTCCGCCGGTGGTCAAGTTTGTTGTGGGCTATCAGACCTGCTCCAAGCGCATTAACCCCGACGTCGAGACCATGAACATCTACATCCCCGACTTTAACGACCCGGCCACGGGCAAGGAAGCGGGACAGGCCATGCTTGCCAATGGCGCCGATGTTATCTTTGGTGTAGGGGGTAACACCGGCAATGGTGGCTTGCTGGCCGCTCACGAGCAGAATCTGATGTGCATCGGGGTGGATGTGGATCAGTACCTCACCTACCCGGACGTAGCTCCGTGCTTTATCACCAGCGCCCAGAAGAATATGGACGTGGCGGCCAAGCTAGCGACGCTGGATTATGCCGACGGCAAGTTGGAGGCGGGCATTCAGCTCGCCACCCTGGAGAATGACGGCATTGGCCTGTCTCCCTATCATGACTGGGACGCCAAGATTCCTCAGGAGTGCAAGGACGCGGTCGCAGAGGCCCGCAGCGGGCTGCTAGACGGAAGCTGGACCACCGGCTACTAGAGTTGGTGTTTCATCAACGGCAGGGGCTGCCGAACCCAGGCAGTCCCTGCTTTCTGTGGGGCGAGACACCACGAGGATGACAGGTTTATGACACCGGTTATCGAGACTCGGGGGATCACAAAGCGCTTCCCCGGTGTGCTGGCCAACGACCGGGTTGATTTTACTCTAGAAAAGGGCGAGATTCACGCGCTCCTGGGAGAAAACGGCGCCGGCAAGACCACGCTCATGAACATGTTGTATGGGCTCTACCAACCGGATGAGGGGGAGATCCTGGTCAACGGCGAGGCGGTAGAGTTCCATGACCCCAACGACGCCATCCGGCAAGGGATTGGGATGGTGCATCAGCATTTCATGCTCATCCCAGTCATGACCGTCACCGAGAACATCATCCTGGGGGTCGAGCGGACCCGCCCTCCCCTCGCCTTTCTGGGCAAGCTGGGCCGGCTGGACCGTCGCTCGGCCCGGAATCGAATCCGTGAACTGGCCGAGGAATATGGTCTGGCGGTTGACCCCAATGCCACTATCCAGGACCTTCCCGTCGGCTCTCAACAGCGAGTAGAGATTGTCAAGACGCTCTATCGCCGGGCAGACATCTTGATCCTGGACGAACCGACAGCCGTCCTGACCCCCCAGGAGGCGGATGAGCTATTTGTAGTCATGCGCCGATTGGTGGAGCGGGGGGTTTCCATTGTTTTCATCTCCCACAAGTTGAAGGAAGTGCTGGCAGTGGCGGATCGGATCAGCGTGCTGCGCAACGGCCGGTTGGTGGGAACGACGACGCCGGCCCAGGCCACGCGCGAGTCGTTGGCCGAGATGATGGTTGGCCGAGAGGTGTTGCTGACGGTCGCCAAGGAGGAAGCAAGGCCAGGCGAGCCGGTGCTACAGGTGAATGGACTGCGCACGCTGGATGATCGCGATCAGGTGGCAGTGAACAATGTCAGCTTTGAGGTACGGGCCGGGGAGATACTGGGGATTGCCGGCGTCCAGGGGAACGGGCAACGGGAACTGGTGGAGGCGCTCACCGGCCTGCGGCCGGTTGAGGGGGGGGAGGTCAGCGTACTGGGCCAGGATGTCACCCATGCGAGCCCACGGCAGATCACGGAGATAGGCGTGGCCTACATCCCAGAGGACCGGCAAAAGCATGGACTGGTTCTCAGCTATCCGGTGGCCGATAACCTGGTGCTGAATACGTACTACCGCCCGCCCTTTGCCAAGCGCATGGTGTTGAACGAACCGGAGATCGAGCGGCACGGCCGTGCATTGGTGCAAGAGTTCGACATACGCACGCCCAGCATCTATACCAAGTCCAGCAGCCTTTCAGGCGGCAACCAGCAGAAGACGATTGTCGCCCGTGAGCTTTCGCGACCGATCAAGCTGCTCATCGCGGCTCAGCCGACGCGAGGACTGGATGTCGGCTCTACCGAGTTCATCCACGGTCGACTGGTGGAACAGCGCCAGCAGGGGGTCGCGGTCCTGTTGATCTCGGCCGATCTGGACGAGATCCTGTCTCTCTCGGACCGGGTGGCGGTGGTGTTTGAGGGCGAGATCGTGGGCACACTACCCATCGCAGATGCAACGCGCGAGCGAGTCGGGTTGCTCATGGCGGGAGTGAAGGAGTGATGGGAGGCGGGACGCAATGACTAGAGGATCGCGATTGGCTGGCATGTTGCGTAGTTTGCTCATTCCGACGCTGGCGGTCTTGACAGCATTGGCGCTGGGGGCCCTGGTCATCGTCAGTGCCGGCGAGTCGCTGGCCGACGGCCTGGACAAAATGGTCAGAGGGTACTATGGGCTGTTGGATGGAGCCCTGCTTAAGCCACACGCGTTGACCAACACGTTGGTAGCGGCGACTCCCCTCATACTGACCGGCCTGGCGGTCGCCATCCCCTTCAAGGTGGGACTATTCAACATCGGGGGCG
>WSZX01000161.1 GCA_013139935.1 Ardenticatenales bacterium | reverse complement strand
CAATAAAAGCGGGCCTCGATACGCTCGCCCGGCCGGACGACGCGTGAGGATAGCTCGTACCCGACGAGATGGACCTGATCCTCGAACCTCACCGCCAGTGGGTTGGGCAGGTCCCCCGGCAAGGAGGCTAGGGGAATCGGCAGGAGCTTGACGGCTCTGTCTGGGGTCCCCTCCGAGACCTCGAGGCGGTAGTCCCAATCCCGGCTGTACAGGCCCACCTGGGGAGTGACGGTTACCGGTGCATAGGCGGTTTCGGGCAGATGGAGCCGGTAGGTTTCAGCAAAGGTGTGGCGGGGTCGCCAGAAGGAAGTAGGATAGTTGCCCAGCCCGGGATAGGTGTCTCGCTGCGCCACCATGATTCCCTCATCATCCAGCAGGTGGGAAAAGAGCACAAAGTCATATCCGGCCGGCCGGATCGTCTGCCAATAGAGGGTGATCCCCAGGCTCTCGCCAGGACGGACCGACTCGGTATCGTACTGATAGCCCAACAACCGGACCAGAGGCCCGTCGGGGTCCGAGAAGGTGATGTCGGACTCGTTGGGGAGATCGGCGGCCGAGACCTGGGGTGGGATTGCATAGGCGGGGGCCAGAAAGCCGACCAGTGCCCAGAGGCCAAAGGCCAGCATGCCAGCGTTTGTCGCCAGAGCGAGCGCCACATCCAGAATGGACGCCGTTGCCCCGACGCCATTCTTTCTGCGACGATCGGCAGGGCGCGGCACTCGAGGGTGTGGCCAGGGGGTAGAGACCGACGCAACGAGTCGGATCAGCGTTGCCCATCCATAGCAGATCAACCCGGCAAATGCGGGCAGCCCCGGGAAAAAGAAACGGCCCATCGAGCCGGCCGGGCTGATCAGCATGTAGGCAAACAGGACAACAAAGTATACGAGGACAATCAGGAGGACGAATCGAGGGGTTGGTGAGGAAGGCTGGAAACCGGGGTCCGCTCCCAATCTCTCGTTCTCTGGTATGGCGATGCCGATGATGGCGCCCAGCCCCCCTGCTGCCATCAACCAGGCCAGCGCTCGGTACACCCAGCCCGGCAGCGGGATTTGCCCATAGCCAAAGCGCCCCCACAGACTACTCCAAGCGCTCGGAATCTCGGACCATGCCAGGCCAAAGCTCTCTGCTGGGGTGCGCACCCCCCACAGTTCGGTGACCGTCACAAACCCGGTTGGGTCCCCGTACTCGACCTGGTTGCGGATGAACCACCACCCAGCGATAGTGGCCGCCAGCCCCAAGAAGATCGTGTTGGCGCCAACAAACGAACGAAATGCCCCTTTGCCTGATCCCGACTGAACGGACCGAAGAAGTAGAGCAAGCTCAGCAACAATCAGAAAGAAGGCAAGGTTGAGCTTGGTCAGCAACGCCAGTCCATACGCAATCCCCAGCGCGACAACGTAGCGGTTGATCAGTCCGCGGCGCAAGATGAGCACACAGATCCAGGTGATAGCCGCGCCGGCCGCGGCGGCAGCCACATCGTTGTTGATCGCCCCGCTCAAGTAGAGAAACATGGGGTTGAACGCGACCAGGCCGGCTGCCGCAAATCCCAGCGCACGCCGCCGGGGAAAGATGGTGAACATGATAGCGGCCGTGAGTGCGACGGTAGCTGCACCGCAGGCGATGTTGACAAAACGGGTGATGTGCGCTGCCAGCGCTGCTCCACGCCACGGAAATGCCTCCTCCGGTCCGTGAAGATACATGTTCTTGTTGTCGGTTCCCACCTCCCAGAAACGATAACCCCAATACGGATTCTCTGGCCGGCTGAGGTATGGCTCTCCCTGATCAGGAACCCAAAAGGTCAGAGCGGCGCCGAGTGCATAGTACAGTGGGGGATGATGAGACTGGGAACGCTTTGCTTCCTCGCCCTGTACTGGCAATGTCCCCGTATCTGCCAGCACGCGGACAAAGCGAAAGTGACGCAACTCGTCGCTTGCTTCGTGGAGCGGGTTGATGATGCTGTAGGCACTGGCGAGGACAACAAAGGCTCCCAGGATGAGCGCCAGCGGCCACTTTGCCTGGTGAGTCGGGGATTGTTCCTTCACTCAGTCAACCGTCAATGTCTTGCTCAGGTTACGTGGGAAATCGGGGTCGATCCCGCGCGCCACGCTCATATGGTAGCTTATCAACTGCAGTGGTAAGACGGCCAACAGCGCGGTCAACTCGTGTCCGGCCGATGGGAGCAGCAAGTAGTCGTGTGCACTCTCGCCCATGCTGCTCTCCGATATTTCGCCCATGACGTTCCCGCGCAGCAACGGATCTTCGCCCGCCACTACAATCGACCGCCCACCCCGGCAGGCCACTTCGTTGACGTGGTTCACCATCATTGCCGCATCATCCGGGGCGGTCACAAAGAGAACCGGGTAGCCGTCGTAAACGGCCGAGAGTGGACCGTGTTTGAACTCGGAACTGAGCATCCCTTCGCAATGGGCATAGGTAATCTCCTTGAGCTTGAGGGCCCCCTCCAGCGCCACGCCTAGCGTCGATCCATAGCCCAGATAATACATCTCGTCAAAGGGATTCAGCACCTCGGCTACCCGGCGGGCAGGCTCGTTCGTCAGTTCAAGAGTTTCGGCGATCAGATTGGGTACTTGCGCCCAGTCAATCCGGGCACCGGGGCGTCCCAGCCGGTCTGCCAGATAGAGGAAGAGAACAACCTGGTTGAGGTAGGTCTTGGTTGCGGGGACGCTGATCTCATAACCGCAGGCGAGCGGAAGATAGTGGTCGCTGGCAAGCATCAGTGTAGCGCCGATGACGTTGAGCACACCTAGGATTCGTGCCTCCGATCGGCGTGCTGCCTTGAGGGCATTGAGCACATCCTTGGTCTCCCCGCTCTGGCTGACAAAGACAATCGTGTCTTCCGGACCCAGGGTGTGGGCCATAGTCTCTGTAAACTGGGGCGCCAAGACAGGAACAGCCCCGAGCCCAGCCAGGCGACTCAGGTAAGCCGCGCCGACCAGGCAGGCGTGGTAGCTGGTACCACATCCGACCAGGTAGAGCCGCCGGGCGCTGGTCAGCGCTTCCAGAAAAGGAGCAACATGGGGAGAGGCATCCAGCCAATGGATCAACTCGGCCGCCACCTGGGGCTGTTCGTGAATCTCCTTGAGCATGAAATGAGGGTAGCCCCCCTTTTCGGCCGCACCCATCCCCTCGGTGAATATCTCCGGCTCGCGCTCAATCAGCGTTCCATCATCCACACGGCGAAGCTCGACCCGGTCGTGCCAGAGGGTGACGATTTCCCCATCGTACATTCTCAGGATTTTGTTGGTCAGCGGCAGGATCGATGGCAGATCAGAGGAGACGCAGGTCGCGCCCTCTGCGATCCCCACCACGAGACCCGATCCTTGCTTGATGGCGTGTAAAGTATCCCCTTCCTGGTGACCGATGACAAAGGCGTAGTCCCCTTGCAGGGTGCGGGCAGCACGGCGGATGCTCTCCACCATATCACATCCCTGATCATAGTATCGCTCGACGGCGTGAACACAGGATTCGCCGTCGTTGCTGCTGCGGACGGTCATCCCCTCTTTGACAAACGCTTCACGGAGAGAAACATTGTTGACGATATTGCCATTGTGCGCACCCACCAGGTCGCCGTCCGAGTCCAGGTGAGGCTGGGAATTGACTTGAGAGGGAGAGCCAAAGGTGGCCCATCGCAATTGGACAATTCCGCGCTGGCCGCTCATCTCCTCAAAGTTGAGGCGGCTATTGACCTCATCAATCTTGCCCGTATCCTTGCGCAAATCGATCGCGGGTGTCCCCCGTCCGTCGCTGGCAATCGTTGCACAACCGATCGAATCATACCCGCGATAGGACAGGCGCTGGCCGGCCTCGACAAGAATCTTCCCCAGGGGTTGGTTCTGTTCTGTCACAATTCCGAAAATACCACACACGGGTGTTTCTCCTGATCTGCGAAAGAGTGCCGACTGAGGGAGGTATTGTAGCGCAGAAAGTAGTCCAGGCAAGCAGTGGGTGACGGCCCACAGCGCGCGGGTTGGAGTGGGCACCACAGATCTGTCAATCGATGAGCGCACAGACCGTCACCGCCGGTGGAGCCGGAGCCCGCGCTGGGGCATGGTCTGAGAGAAAATCCCCCACAATCGCCGGCTCAATCACTGGCTGCGGAGGCGAGCCCCAATTTCCCGTTCCAGACGGCGCACGATCTTGTCACGGAGCTTATTGGCGTCCCTATCGGTCAGTGTCTTATCCGGTGATTGGAAGGCCAGGGCGTATGCCAGGCTTCTCTTACCGGCCGGCAGTTGTGTACCCCGGTAGACATCAAAGAGCCGCACCTGAGCCAGCCAGCGGCCGCCTGTCTGGACAATGAGCTGCTGCACATCGGCGGCCGGAATGGCCTCATCCAGCACCAGAGCGACGTCTCGGTAGACGACCGGGAACTGTGGAATAGGCTGAACCTCAAAGCCAGCCGGAATCGCTGCCATGAGCGCGTCCAAGTCTAGCTCGGCTGCCAGCAAGGGGATGCCATCGGGCATGTCAAATCGCTTGGCGACGAGCGGGTGGACCTGGCCGGCCGTGCCCAGGTGCGTTCTGCCATTGTGAAGAGAGACCCGCGCCGCCCGACCGGGGCAGAAGACCGGATCGGTTGTCGGCTCGTAGCGAACCCCCTCCAACCGCCAGCCATCCGTGAGCGCTTCCAGTACCCCTTTGAGGTCATAAAAGTCCATTGACCCCTCGTCGCCTCCCATCCAGCCGACTGTCTCTCGCTGCCCTGCCATCCCAACGCAGAGCCGTGTGGGTTCGTCAGGCAACCGCCTTCCCTCGGCAGGCAGGTAGACAGAACCGATCTCAAAGAGGGCGACGTGCCCGTGGTGGCGGACGTTGGCAGCCACAGCGACCAACAGCGACTCTAGCAGCGTGTGGCGCATGACGGACTTGTCCTGGCTGATAGGATTCGCGATGGTGGTGTACGGCCGTTCATCAGGCTGGCTGCCAGGCGAAAGAATCCGCGCCTCGGCTTCAGGTGTGGTAAAGCGGTAGCTGATAATCTCCTGCAGCCCGGCCGCAACCAGCAGGTCGCGAGTACGCTCTTCTTGCTCTTGCGGCCTGTTCGCTCGCAGCGGAGGCAGTGGGTCGCTCATCTCAGTCTCGGGGATCTTGCCATAGCCATATATCCGGCTGATCTCTTCAATCAGATCTGCGGTGCCCGTGAGGCCCGTGCTGATGTCTAGCCGATGGTCGGGTACGGTGGCGTGAATCGCTCCACCCTTGATCTGGCACTGGAACTGGAGCGCCTCGAGGATGGCGACAACCTCTTTCTGGTCTATGTGGATACCCAACCAGCGCTTGATTTGTGCCGGGGTCACCGTCGCCACCACCGGTTCTGGCGGGTCCGGGTAGTTGTCCACGATTCCCTGGCCGACGGTTCCGCCAGCCAGCGTGCGCATCAACTCTGCGGCTCGCCGTGCACCCCGGATCGCCTCGGCCGGATGGATTCCTCTGCCAAAGCGGGCCGATGCCTCCGAGGGTAACTTGTGCGCCTGGGCGGTGCGCCGGATGTTGATCAAGTTGAAATTCGCCGCTTCCAGCAGTACATTCCGTGTCCCCACATGGACCTCGGTCTCGGTCCCTCCCATGACTCCGCCGATGCCGACGGGGCCGGCTGTGTCGGTGATGAGGATGTCATACTCGTTGAAGGTGCGACTGGTTCCGTCCAGCGTGGTCATCCCTTCGCCGATGCTGGCCTGCCGCACCTTGATGGTCGGGACAGATACGCTGGTCGTCCTGGCGCGCTGCAGCAGGAGATCATAGTCAAAGGCATGGAGCGGCTGCCCCAATTCCATCATCACATAGTTGGTGATATCCACGATATTGTTTATTGGCCGGACTCCAACAAGCTTGAGCCGGCGCTGCATCCACTCCGGGGACAGGCCGATTCTCACATCTCGGATGAGAGTAGCGGTAAAGCGGGGAGAGAGAGCAGAGTCCTCTATCTCCACCCTGACCGCCTCGGCGGCTGGAGGGCCTCCCATCACTACGTTCAGCGACGGATAGCGCACCGTCTGGGGGGTTCCCTGGGGGGAGGTCCCAGTCAACGCAGCCACTTCGCGCGCCACGCCGATCATGGAATGGCAGCGAGCCAGGTTGGGGGTCAGATCCAGGTGGAGTATCACCTCTCCCAAGATATCCTGTAAGGGCGTGCCCGGGACGGCGGCCGTTTCCAGCAGCATGATCCCCTCGTGCTCCTGGGAGATGCCCAACTCCTTTTCGGAGCAGAGCATGTGCCGGTTCATGATTCCGCGCACCTTGCGGCCTTTGAGCCGGGTCTTGACGAACCCCTCCTTGTGCCCGTCGTAGATGGCGGCTCCCTCCAACACCATCGGTGATTTGAGGTTCTGACCGCTCAGGTCCTGTCCCAGATAGGGAAAGAGGTTGGTTGCGCCGGTAACGAGAGTCGCCGGCTCTGGCGCTCCGTATTCCACTCTTGCCAGAACCAGCCGGTCGGCGTCAGGATGTTGCCCGACAGCCAGTATCCGCGCGACGACGAATTTGTCGCGGTCCCAGACCAGATCGGCCCCGCTAACGCCGATGTACTGGATTGTCTCCACCTCCAATCCGGCCAGCGTCATTCGTTCCGCCAGTTCGGGGACGGGCAGGGTGATGTCCACGTAATCTTGAAGCCAGCTCAGCGGTACTATCATGTGACTCTCTCTTTAAGCAATCAGAACTGTTCTAGGAAACGGAGGTCGCCGCTCCAAAAGTAGCGGATGTCCTTGATGCCGTATTTGACCATCGCCGGCCGCTCAACCCCCATGCCAAAGGCAAAGCCGGTGTACACGGCCGGGTCATAGCCGCCATGCCGCAGGACGGCGGGGTGAACCATCCCGCAGCCCAAGATCTCCAACCATCCGGTCTTTTTGCAGACGTTGCAGCCCCTACCGCTGCAGAGAATGCATTCCACATCCATCTCTGCGCTCGGTTCGGTAAAGGGAAAGTGCTGGCAGCGAAAACGAGTCTGGATCTGTGCTCCAAACAGCCGGCCCGCAAAGCTGCTCAACGTCCCTTTGAGGTCAGCGAAGGTGATGTTCTTGCCCACTGCCAGCCCCTCCACCTGGTTGAACTGGATCTCTGACCGCGCCGATATCTGCTCGTAACGGTAGCACATGCCAGGCAAGATCACCCGGATGGGCTCTGGATGATAATCGTGCATCGCGTGAATCTGTCCCGGGGAAGTATGGGTACGAAGCACGACCCCTTCCTGAGTGGTGTAGAAGGTGTCCCACATGTCACGTGCCGGGTGGTGAGGCGGCATGTTGAGCAGTTGGAAGTTGTATTCGTCTGTTTCTACATCACGGCTGCGGTAGACCTGAAAACCCATGTCCCCCCAGATCCGGCAGATCTCCCTCAAGACCTGCGTTGAGGGGTGAAGCCGGCCAAGCGGCCGCGGCCGGCCGGGCTGGCTCACGTCTATAGCCCCGGTCGCGATCTGCCGCTCCATTTCATCCGCCTTGACGGCGGTCGCCTTTCTCTCGTAAGCAGCTGTCAACTCTTGCTTGACTTGATTGGCACGTTTGCCAAAGGCCGGCCGGCTCTCTTTGGGCAGTTCCCCCACCCGTCGGGTTATCAGCGTCACGATCCCTCTTCGGCCGAGGGTGCTCCGTTGCCACGTATCCAGCGCCGCGCCATCAGCGACTGCCCGCAGTCCCTCCAGCGCCTCGGTCCGCAGTTTCTCCAGTTGTTCGAGCATGATTCTCCCTCAAGAAACAGTACAGCATCAGAGTGACGCTTGACTGCCGTTCCCCAGCTCTAGTCCCATCAGCACATTGTCCACGTAGCCAGCCCCCGGAAGGAGGAACATCTTTTTCTGCCGCCCTTCCGGTCTAAAGCCGGATTCTCGGTAAAGAGCAAGGGCCCACTCATTACTGCCAAAGACCTCGGCGACGATCTTCTGAAAGCCCTCGCTCTCCGCCCAGGCCAATGCGGCCGTCACGAGCGCACTGCCGACGCCGTGTCCACGACTGGCTGCCGCGAGCCACACCTCCAGGCTGCACCAGTGGCGGTCCTTTCTTCCAAATGGTCCTGGTTTCAGGGAGACGGCGCCCACAACCTGACCATCGAGTTCCGCAACCAGCCTTGCCATGCGAGGTGTGGTCAGGTATCGGCGCAGACGCTCGATTTCGGCCG
>WSZX01000501.1 GCA_013139935.1 Ardenticatenales bacterium | reverse complement strand
CATTGGGAGTCTCGGGCCGTTGTGTGTCGGGTTTCCTGGGCACGGTGTGTTGCAGGCGGTCGTAGGCGAGCAAGGTAGAGCTTCACGCTCTCATTGTAGCACGAGTGTTCTATGGGGGCAAGTGCCGGTGTGGGCGGCTAGGTGCAGGGATTCACTTCTGCCGGGAACCCCTGGTGGACAGGAAGGGCGGCGCGGGGTCAGGAAATATCCCCCTGAGAGCATGGGCAGGGAGGATGGGTCAGAGGCGAGCGCGGATTTCCTCGACTCGCCGGGCGCTTTTCTCGGCTTCGGCGTGGCCGATTTCGCGCTAGTAGGCGACGCAGATGGACATGAGTTCGACGGCGCGGGCGGGGTCGCTGTGTTCGTAATCCAATCCGAGGTTCCAGGCGCGGTTGGCCTCGCCGCGCCAGTCCTCGATCTGCCGCGCGATTGCCAGCGCTTCCTGATAGTACTCGATCGCCCGCTCCACCTGCCCCTGGGCGCTGTAGGCCAGACCCAGGTTTCCCAAGCTATTCCCCTCGCCGCGCTGGTCCCTCTGTGTTCCGGCCTTTCAGGTCAGGCTCTAGATGTACAAATCTCTCTTCGAGTACGACACATAGGCACCAACCATACAGACTGCGATGATACCCGCAGACAGCCACACAAAGGTGACATCAATTCTGGACTCGTGCAGCAGCATAGCAGGATCGAAGTATCTGAATGGAGAAAAGTATTTCAGGAAATCCAGATCTTTGTTCAAACCAGAAACTACTGAGAGGAAATAGGTCCCCAGCAATAGCGAAACCGCTACAGAACTTGATCGCTTGCAATGCTTCATCGCACACCCAAGGAAAACACCAACAGCCAAGAATATCATCTGCAAGATAAACAGGGCAAGCATACATAACGACATAAAAGCGTAGAATTGGCTGTCAGGATGGTATTTTGCCACATTGGCCAGCGAGACGCCCCAGGTTATTATCAGCAAGCCAATGCAATTGACTGTAGCCGCCAGGGTCTTGGCGGTGACCAGTCGGCCCCTAGGAACCGGCAGGGCAAGAGAAAACTCGACCGTTCTATCGCGCTCCTCCTTTGAAATAATGTCGCTGCCCCACATGGCCGCAGAAATGGACAGGAGGAGAGCAAAATAGGTGAACATCACACCGAAAAAACCCGTTATTGTGGTTAGGTTGAATGCATCAAAATTAAAAGCAGCTAGCAATCCAGGGGGCATCTGGTCCAATATCGCCAACATCTCGGGGTTGCCCTCGTATGCTGAAAACTTTGCAATCCCTATGGACACAAATAGGATCACAATGCCCCCCCAGACGACCAGCGATCTCAGGTTTGCTTTCAGTTCTCTTAGGAATATATTCATCTCTCTTCCTCACCGACGCGGACAATGAGCGGTAGAGATCCTCTAGGCGCCTACCGATGGAATTCTTGTACCTTGAGCAAGAGAAAAATACCTCCGCAGAAGCAGAGTTTCACAGAGAAAATCTTGAAACCCTCTGTGAGCCTCTGAATCCTCCGTGTAAACCTGCGTCCCTTTTGGTTCCGGCCTATTCAGGTCAGGTTCTAAATGTACATGTCTCTCTTTGAGTACGTTACATACGCACCAAACATACACACTGCGATGATACCCGCAGACAGCCACACAAAGGTGATATCAATTCTGGACTCGTGCAGCAGCATAGCAGGATCGAAATATGTGAAGGGAGAAAAGTATTTTAGAAACCCCAGGTCTTTATCCAAACCAGAAACTATTGAGAGGAAATAGGTCCCCAGCAATAGAGATACCGCTACAGAATTTGATCGCTTGTAATGCTTCACCGCACACCCAAGGAAAATACCAACGGCCAGGAATATCATCTGCAAGATAAATAGGGCAAGCATACATAAAGACAGAAAACTATAAAATTGGCTGTCAGGTTGGTATTTCGCCGCATTGGCCAGAGAGACGCCCCAGGTTATTATCAGCAAACCAATGCAATTGACTGTAGCCACCAGGGTCTTGACGGTGACAAGTCTGCCCCTTGGAATCGGTAGGGTAAGAGAAAACTCGACCGTTTTGTCGCGCTCTTCTTTTGATATGATATCGCTACCCCACATAACAGCAGATATTGACAAGAGTAAGGCAAAGTATATGAACATCACGCCCAGGAAACCCGCTATTGTGGTTAGATTAAATGCATCAAGATTGAAAGCAGCTAGCAATGCAGGGGGCATCTGGTCCAATATCGCTAACATCTCGGGGTTGCCCGCGAATGCTGAAAACTCTGCAAACCCTTCGGATACAAATAGGATCACAATGACCCCCCAGATGAGCAGCGATTTCAGGTTTGCTTTCAGTTCTCTCAAGAATATGTTCATCTCTCTTCCTCCTTACACCACAGAAGGGATATCTCTCTTGATATAGAGCAGATAACTGCCCACCAGAGAAACCAAGATCGCCGAGACACTTATCAGCACCAATGGCACGTCATAAGCTGCATTCTGAATGATAAAGTTTGGCTCAAAGTGCCTAAAGGGCGTTATCTTTTCCAATTTGCTATCACCGAGCATGCCGCCAAAAGCGCTCAGTACATACATTCCAAATGCAAGCGCCATCGAAAAGGGCGTGACACTCCTGACCCTTTTCACCAATAGCGAAATCACTAAGCCCACGGTCAGGAAAAACAATTGAAACACCACAATGCTCAGCAGCAACAAAAGCAGGGGTTTTGTGTCATACGTCTTTCCGCCCTTGAACATATTGATAAAACCAAAACTGCTGATCCATACAACGATGTTCGTAATGGTCAAACTGCTGAATGCAGCGAGCAATTTACTGGTCAGTATCCGTGTCCGCCCAACAGGTTTCGCCAACAGAAAATCTGCCGTCAGTTCTCTTTCCTCGATAGAGACTAGCGAAAACCCGTAATTTGCGGCTTGGATCGCCAGACATATCTGCGCAAAGAGAAAAACAAAGCTGTAAAATCCGAGGACGGACGACAGGTCGATGCCATTCATACCAAAGGCCATGAGCAACTCTTCCGGGAAATTTGCCATCATCTCATTCAAAAGTGCTGCATCTTGTGCGAAAGAGGGGAAGAACGAGAAATAGACGGCTATTAGCGCCGTCACCGACAAGGACCAGGTGATCACAGACTTGAGATGCATTTTGAATTCATGTTTGTATATGTTCATGGTCATCACCTATTCATAATAATGCATGAAAATCTCTTCTAGCGTAGGCTCTTCGATCGTCACATCGGACACCTCTTTTTCACTGATTATTCTCATTATCACATTGATGTCGCCCACGTAAAAGAAGCTTACAGCACCATTATCCTTCTCCAGGTTACGCACGCCGTCTACATCAAATCGCTTTTCATCAACATCATCTGCCGTCACTCTGATTTTCTTATAATTGTCTTTCTGGAGTGTTTTCATGTCTTCAATCTTGACAATTCTGCCTTCTTTGATAATGGCAACTCGGCCGCACATTCTTTGCACTTCGCCAAGTATGTGCGACGAAAAGAAGACGGTAGCTCCTCTTTCTTCATTCTCCTCTCTGATTAGTTTGAAGAAATTTCGCTGCATAAGAGGGTCGAGGCCGGCTGTTGGCTCATCTAGCAAGATAAGTTCTGGCTGGTGCAAAAGCCCTTGCACAATCCCCACTTTCTTCTTGTTGCCATAGGAGAGATCGTCTATCCTCCTCTTCAGGTCAAGGTCCATGATCTCGGCCAATTCATACAATCTTTTCGTGCAGTCTTTCCCATAAAAACTTGCCGAATATTTCAACAAGTCGATTACCTTCATCCTATCGTAATAAAAGACCTCTGATGGCAAATATCCAATTTCTCGTCTTATCTCAGGTCCATGCTTGAAACAGTCCTTGCCAAGGATTTTCGCAGTTCCTCCGCTGGGATATATCAAAGAACAGAATAACCTAATCGTCGTCGATTTTCCAGCCCCGTTAGGACCAACAAAGCCGAAAATCTCTCCTTCATCCACGCTAAATGATATATCGATGATACCCCTGGCTTTTCCATAGTACTTTGTCAGATTATCAACTTCAATTATGCTCACAACTTGACTCCTTTTTGTGACTCTGAGTTGTTTTCACCAATACCATACTTGAGGAAATCCAAAAACTTTTCAATAGTTTCAAGCATCTTCTTGTCATAGTGTTGGGCAACATATTTGGTATAGTACTCAATAACAAGGGTATTCATTGACGCAATCATGTAGGCAAACATTTTGACATCAATATCTGCTCTAACTTCGCCTCTTGCTATTGCATTTTCTAGAAGCGTTTCAAAGAACATATAAGCGGATGGAAAACTGTCGGCCATCACTTCCCTGTAAATGGGCGCACCCTTGTTCGCCAGAAGTTTCTTGCTGATTTCTGCATATTCGGGATTCTCCGCTGCAAATTGAATCGCTGATTTGTATATTTCTCTAATCAGTGTGAATATATCATGTTGATCGGGGTTGTGCATGAGGGGCGAAAGATAGTTGACCTTTTTCTCCGCTGCCAACTGCATCAGGTACAAGAACAAATCTTGCTTATCTTCAAAGTACTGATAAAAGCTTCCCTTTGCAATGCCAGATTTTGCCACAATACGGTTAATGCTGGCCCGGTCAAATGAATATTCGGCAAATTCATGGATCGCAACATCACAGATCAATGTGCGCTTGTCCTCAGGCAAATTGAAAAAAGTGTCTTTTGGCATACCAAAATGCTCTTGAGTGACCTGATGGTCACATGACCGCAGGGTCACATCTTACACCCCAAGAGGGGGCCTGTCAAGTTGTATCTTGCCGCGTGCGAGCAAGCGGATGCGAAGCGTCCTTCCCATCGATCATAGCAGGGGCCGCTGCGGGGCCGACCCTGACGCAAATTCACACTGACGAGTTCACTTGCCGGGTTTGCTCCAGATGCCTCAATCATTTGAAGCCGCCACCACCCCCAAGCCATGCTCCCGCTCCACCTCGGCGTTGAACGCAGGATGCCGGCGTAGTCGTTCCAGGTCCAGCTCCCAGACGTCGACCGCAAGGCCACACGGTTTCATCTGGGCAGCCACATATACCTGGGCGGCCGTTTCCTGACCGCTCAAGCTGCGAATTGCTGCCCATTCGCAGAGTTGCCAACATCTCATCGACACCTATCGCATCAAGCACCCGGTGTTCGATGGCCGGCATGGTTATTCCCTCCGCAGAATTGGCCGGGTGAGGCAGGTGGCGCCTCCCTCAGCTTTGCGCGAAACCTCGTCACCACGGTAGGTCAAGACCTCGCAGCCGGCTTTTTCCAACCGCCGCCGGGTGATCGGGTTGCCATCCAACATCAAGCAGCGCCCCGGCGCCAGCGCCAGCACGTTCGGCCCCATCGTCTCGAATTCTTCTCGAGGCACCTCAATCAACCGGAACTTGCGCTCCTGCAAATAGAGCCAAAAGG
>WSZX01000218.1 GCA_013139935.1 Ardenticatenales bacterium | reverse complement strand
ATCCAGACAACGGCAGAAGACATGGGCTTACTGTTGGAGATGATCTACCAGTGTGCCGCGGGCGGCGGCTCATTCATCGCGGCCTTTCAGGGGGAGATCACCACCGAGGAATGCCAGCTCATGTTGGAGATAATGAACCAGAACCGAATTGGTTCGCTGATTGAGGCAGGAGTGCCAGAGGGGACCAGCGTGGCGCACAAGCATGGCTGGGCGGCCGAAACACACGGTGATGCAGGGATCGTAGTTGGCCCCGATGATGATTATGTTCTGGTGGAATTCCTGTACTCACCCGGTTGGCTAGAGTGGGCAATCAGCTCTCCACTGCTGGCCGACGTGTCAAGAGCCACGTACAACTACTTTAACCCTGTGAGCGAGTGACTCGCCGGCTGGCGAGGGAACAAGCGAGAACCCAAGTTCGGATATGCATTCCTGGATGCGGTCCCGCCACCGGCCTCTGGACAAAGACGGGCGGTGCGCTTCTGGGGGACCGTTCCGGCGACGCCGATGCCTGCTAGGTACTTGTTCAACAACAACTTGGGCTTTTGCGGACGCGCAGTGCACCTGATTCCGCATTCAAGGCGGGAAGTTATCTATTAACAACTGCTAGTACGTGCCAAAACAACTTTGCGTGCCTTTGGCCGTTCAGCACTTGATTCACCATGGTACTAGGTGTCCTTGGGCCACCGCCACCCGGCCAGCGCCAGCGCGCCAAAGCTCAGAATGGCCAGCCCCAGCAGGGACACGGCCAGGTAGTAAGCATACTGCTCCCTGCCCCTGTCCGGGGGAGCGGGAGCGCTCCTATCAGCCACCAGCCAGGCGGCCGGCTCGGATTCGCCTGCGCTGCCCCGCGTCGCAGACAGACCGGCCGCGCGCGAGGTCGCGGCCAAACCACACACCAGCAGCAGAGCCACGACCGAAATCGGTATCCCCCACTTCGCCAGGCGGGACCAAGAGTTGCGGCGCCGGGATGAGCTATTGGGTGCCATTTGTCTCTCCTACCGAACCTGCCTACCCGGCCGGAAACGGCCGGGGCCACGTCCAATAGCGTGCAAAATCCGTGCCAGGAATCACCCTACGCATTCGGCCGCCTCTTGCTCACCCGCAGGACCGGTGATTGGGTTTCGCCGCCGCCAGCGCTGGTGTGGGGCGAGGCGCTTTCGTTTCCGCTCCGACCTGCGTCAGGCCAAAGCTCGCAGCCACACCGTAAAGGTGCTCCCCTTCCCCTCCCTGCTCTCCACCGTCACCCGGCCGACGAGCAGCCACCGCACCAGGGACGCCACTGGGACAGTAACAGCCAGGACGGCCAGGGCGACCCGCAGGAACTGCTGCTCGCTTGCCATCACTCCGGCGGCCGCAATGCCCATTCCCAACACCCCTTCGCACCGGCCGTCCGGTCCATAGAACGGCGCATAGCCCGACAGCCAGGTGCCCCACCGGTCCGTGTAGGAGCTCTCCTCCACCATCGCGTCGTCGAGCGTGGCAAAGCTGGCCTCTAACTTGGCGCTGGCATCATCGTAAATGTCGCTTGATGAGCCACCTCGTCGGCGTCATCCTCGGCGTCCACCACAAAGACAATCCGCCCCTCCCCATCCTCCCGCATCCTGTACACAATATGAATGTCAGTTTCCGCATCACGGATGCGCTGGAGAGTTCCCCGGATCTGCGAATAGGCGGGACCGTTCTGATCGGCCGCGTCGGTGAGGGTGCTGTGCGCGCCGGCGTCGATCTGCAGGGCTGCTATTCCCACCGCGTCGTGCAGGCGCTCGTGGATCGGCTGGCGTTATTGCGCGCGGATCGTCAGATAGAGGGAGCTTACGAGCAGAGCCACGGCGACAATGGCGGGAACTGCAGAACCGATGCCCAGTTGGGTCTGCAGCCTGACGAACCGGCCCGGCGGCCGGTCCGCACTCCCTTGCCCCACCTGTCCGCCGGCCGTCACTCTCCGCTCCCCGGAAAGACCAACTCCTCTCTCCCCCCCAGCCGGTCCAGGATGCGCTCGGTTACCATTTCCATGTGACTGATCTGGTGCACAAAATCAAGGTCCTCGCCGCGGATGGTGAGCACCGGGCAAAGATCAAACGTCTGAAGCCACTCCTGATAAAAGGATTCGAGCAGAGATAGGTACTCGGAGGTAATGCCGCTCTCTATCGCCCGGCCGCGCTCGCGTATCCGCTCCAGCAGCACCGGCGCCGGGGCAGCCAGGAAGACCAACAGGTTGGGGCTGGGCAGACCGGCGACGACCAGGTCATAGACGCGGCGATACGAGTCATAATCCCGTTGGCTCAGGTTGCCCAGGTGATACAAAGCGCGCGCAAAGATGTGCGCATCCTCATAGATACTGCGGTCGGCTATCGCCGATTCCGGACAGCGGGCCAGTTCGAGGTGTTGGCGGGCCCGGTGGCCCAGGAAAAAGACCTGAAGATGAAAGGACCATTGCCGCATGTCAGAGTAGAAATCGGCCATGTACGGGTTGTCGGCTACCGACTCAAAGGCGGTGCGCCACCCCAGCCGGCCGCCCAATCGCTCGGTGAGCGATGTCTTGCCGGCGCCAATGTTGCCCGCCACCAGAATCAGGTGTTTGACCATCGTTTCCTCCTGCAGGACACCGAGGTTTGGGCCATTATACGCCAAACCCATTGCCAAGGCACGAGCCTTCTTGCCCATCTGGCTGTCATCGCTTCGCAGGTAGCTGTGCGAACTGCGGGTAGCTCTGAGAACTGCCGGCCACGGGAGGGCATGGTTCAATACATCAGAGCGCATGATCACTCACGGTGCGAGAAAGCCACGCAAAGCCCCAGCGCGGTGAGAGACTCGAGGATTGATTCACCGGTAGATTGCTCATCAGCTCGGCTCTCCGGTTAGCTGATGCCCCGAATGGATCCACAGGCCGGGCGATGGCAATGGGAAGAGGGCACCTCCGGCCAGGGAGGCTGCCTCACTCTGCGTCTATCTGCGTCCGATTCCTGCTGCTCGCCCGCTCCGCCAGCAGCTCGCCCATCGCCCCGGCGGCCCCGTCATCCCGTCTCCCGGAATTGGATCACCGTATAGACATCCAGCGAAACATCCAGCCCGGCCGCGGGCCCGATCTCACTCCGCATCGGACGATCCGGAGAGAGCAACCACCCACTGACTCGCCGCCCGAACTCAACCCGCACCGTGACCGGATCGGCCCCATAATTGACCAGGTGAAGCTGCCGCATCTCCCCCTTCCGCCACAGCTCGGCCAGCACGGGGACCTCAGCGACCAGACGGGGAAACGGAACCTCCGCCAGCGCCTCCATTAGTCTTCCGCGAGCCGAGGCCGTGGGCAGCCGGAAAAAGGGAGACTGGCGCAACCGGGTCAGGCCCAGCCGCTTTGCCAACTGGCGCGCCCAGCGACGGTGGAGACGCTGCCGGACCAACCAGCCGGCCCCGCCCGAGACGGCCGCGCGTGCCGCTCCCGACCGAGCCAACCAGGACGATCGGGGAAACTCCCACCCCGGCAATTCTGGCACCACGATGAGCCGTCCGGTCAGGGAGACGTCCCCGGCCGCGAGCCGCTCAAAGCAGAGGAGCACCTCCAGATCGGATAGGTCATCCTCCCGGGTCACCACCCGCCAGGGGATCCCGGCCGCCAGCAACGTTTGCCCGGCCCCCCAATAGGCCGGTGCGACCCGATCCCAGGCCCACCAGAGTGCCTCGTCAGGGTACAAGAGCCCTACTGCGGCCGCGTTCTGCCGATCCGAATACAGATCCTCGTTCTCGGCCAACCAGCGATGGATCAGGCCGACCGCCTCCCGTCGCGGCGCGAACTTGTCGGCCGTGAGCAGGGAAAGCACACCATCCTCGACCACTCCGCTCCCCACCACCACCATCGCCGCACCGCAGGCGGCCGCCTCGGCAATTCCCTGCCTGACACGCCGATCGGGATAAACATCGCCCAGAACGTCCCCCCGCCCGCCGGCGCTGACACTGAGCGGCTTCGCCCCGACCAACCCCCGCGCCGTCCGCAGCGCGAGCGCATTGTTAACCAGTGTTGGTGCTCCGCCCTCCCCGACATCATACTGGGGCAGGCAGCAATCCTCGATCATCATCACGTCCTGCGCCCGGGCCAGGCGCGCCAGATCAATGCCATAGGCGAGGAAGCTGGGCCACGCTGCGGGCCAGGAATCGTTGGTGCTCACCATCAAGCCGGCCCCCAGAGACCGGGCATAGTCGGCCAATCGAGCCAGCGTATCCGTCACCTGGGCTGCCCGCCACATCAGGTACCGGCGGCCGGCGCCGCCGGTTCTGGGGTTGATACGAGCGGGAATCTCGAGACCCGTCTCCTCCTGAAACGCAATCCGGCAGCGAGGGCAGTAGCAGCCGGCCGGCCCCGTCCACGCTCCCTGAAGGTGAATGGGCTGGATCCCGTGCCAAGGATTGTGGAAAAACACCCCGGCCGCCCCGGCCGCCGCAATCCCCCGCACCATCTCCCGCAGATGGGCGAGCCAGTCAGGATGGGACCAGCAGGTCATCCAGCGGCCGGCATCATAGTGAACCGGCCGGCCGCGCGGGTCGACGGCGTACCAATCCCGGCCCCGGTAGCTGTCCGCCGGGATGCAGTTGGAGGTCTCCACCCGACCGAACACACGAACGCCGGAGGCATGGTAATCCTGGACCGCAAGGCCGAAATCCCGCCAGCCTTCCCGCCCAGTCTCCGGCGGAAAGCCCCAATCGTACACCAGGTAAACCCAACTGGCGACCGCCTCTTCCGCCATGCGCCAGGCCCCGACCGCGGTATGGGCCTGAGAGTGGGCTACCTCATCCACCGGGGCAGCGACAAGCCCCAGCCGGCTCATGCGCGCCGCCCCCGGCCCGGCCCGAAGGGAGACCGGCCGGAAAGCCCCCACTGCCAGGGGGGCAGCTGATTCAGAGCCCGTAGTGGCCGACAACCGCATTGAATTCACCCGCAAGTTCAGCCAGGTCTTGAGCAGCCTGCTGCGAGTGCTCCGCGCCGCTAGCCGACTGCTGCGCCGCCTCGTTAATGTCGCCCATGCCGATGGCGGTTTGGTCCAGTCCGGCCGCCTACGCCAGGAACACCATGGCCAGGCCCAACAGGAGCACAGTGTTGGCAAAGGTGTAATAGGCTCTTGTCAGCTCCGCCCGACCGGTGCCCGCGCCGGCAAGCTGCTGGAACACCCACAGGCCGACGGGCGTGACCGCCGCTAGCGGGACCAGAGCAGCCAGGGCCAACGCTGCTGCCAACCTCATCCTCAAGCCGATGCTGCTCTGCGGTGCCACGACCTGTACCGAGCCTGCCACGGTGCTCTCCCTGGCAGCTCTCTGCCGCTGCCCGGTGACAACGGACATTCGAGGCGGATTATAGTACAACTCCCGCAGTTCGCCAGTCCGAATTCAGAGGTTCGAACAAGTCCGACCGCTGCGCCAGGCCAACTCAAGCATTCTGTGAACCGGGTTTCCCCCTCTTCAGACACCGGTTGCCTCCACACCGTGGTGCTTGTCACCATAGAACCTCTGTGCTACAATAGGAACCAGACCACCACCCTACAGTGTCATGCCGCGAAATGGAGCCGCCAACTCACCTCTCGCCAATGGCCTACACCTGGTGATCGCGGGTGGCTTGAAGCATGGCGTGTTTGTGAATGTTCTCCAGTGCAATAGAGGTCATCTTGATAACCCGCGCTCCGAGCACCCCCTCACGCTCCACCACCCCGAAACCACCTCCCGCGACCAACCCAGCGCGCAACCTGGCCTGCTCTCGCCA